>CAXGRO010000100.1:0-12783 GCA_964012055.1 uncultured bacterium | reverse complement strand
GCAGGACGCGGCAGACAGGGTAATGCCTCGGAGCAGCCCATGGATGGGCTGCGAGCACCGAAGGTCCGCCAACTCGAAGAGTTGAGCGCCATGAGCGAGGGACCCCTCCCTCCCCTCCCGTCCACATAACAAGAAAACCCAAAAAATCATGACAAACGAAAAAATCAACATCGGCCTCGTCGGCCTGGGCCACCGCGGCCTCAACTGGCTGCGCAACCTGCAACGCATCGACGGCTACCACATCACCGCCCTCTGCGACCCCATCACCGCCCTGCACCAACCCGCCCTGGACGTGCTCCAATCGCCCAACGCGGTGCAAACCTACGCCCGCTACCAGGACCTGCTCGACGACCCCAACGTCGACGCCGTCGCCCTCTGCGTGCGCTGCCGCGAACAAGGGGCCCTGGCCGCCATGGCCCTGGAAGCCGGCAAACACGTCAACTCCGAAGTGCCGGCGGCTCACACCATGGAAGACTGCTGGCGCATCGTCGCGGCCGCAGAAAACAGCGACTGCGTCTACCAGCTGGCCGAGCAGGTGCGCTACTGGGGCATTTTTGACGCCTGGCGCGACCTGGTTTCCTCCGGCAAGCTGGGGCGCGTCACCTTTTGCGAAGGCCAGTACATCGGCTACTACGGCACGCACCAGTTTTTCCAGGACCCCAACAACGGCCAATTCTACCCGGTCGACCAGCTCGACGACCACCCCCAGACGCAGCCCACCTGGCTGCACCAGATGCCGCCCATTCACTACCTGCCCCACGAACTCAGCCCCATGCTCAAAGTGCTGGACGACCGCGTCGTCGAAGTGGTGGGCATGAGCACGGCGGCGCCCAGCTATGCCCACCCACAAATCGGCCAGCCCGACATCCAGGTGGCGCTGATGAAGACAGAAAAAGATGCGCTCTTGCGCCTGGCCACCGGCTTCACCCAGCCGGTGTCGCACCCGCGCGGCCACCACTGGTACCAGATCATGGGCACCAACGGCTCGGTCGAGTGGAAGCGCGCCGGCCGCGGCAAAGCGCTTATGTGGTTGGCCGACGGCCAGATGCACGACATGGCCGAAGTCGACTGGGACACCCGCCGCACCGACGCGCCACAGCTGGCCCAGGGCAGCGGCCACGGCGACGCCGACTACTACGTGCACGCCGCCTTTCGCGACGCCGTGCTGAGCGTCGAAGCACTGGAGTTTGACGTCTACCAGGCGATGGACACGGCGGCGCCGGCCATTCTTGCCGCCGACTCCATCGCCGCCGGCAGCCAGCCCCGCGCCGTGCCCAACTTTCGCCCCGGCCCCCAACGCGCCGCCGGCCAACTACCCGCGGAGACGAGCTGATGCGCGTCGGCATCTTGCACAACCCACCCGACCTCTCTTCTTATGTCGGCGAAATACTGCAAAGTTGGGGGCTGGCGCTCTACGATTTTGTCGAGGTGGGCCAATTGGACGAACTCGATCCGTCGGACAAAACCTTGCTCATCTGTCCCGCCCGCGATGCCGATGAGCACATCACCGCCGCCCTGCTGAACTATGTCCGACGCGGCGGCACCGTCGTGTGTTTTTTGCCCAAGGGGGAGCTGGCCAACGCCGCCGGCCTCACCTACCAGGGCGACAAGGACGGCCCGCTGCGCCTGCGCCCCTCTCTCTACCCGGCCGCCGGCGTAGCCGGCGAACTACTGCCCGTCGTCGGGCCGGCGGCGAACTACCTTTGCGACTCGTCCGCCCACCCTATCGCCTATCTCTCCCACCTAGGCCGCTACCATGACGAAAGCATCGGCGCTGCCCAATGTTCTCTAGACAACGGCCGCTTCATCGCCTTTGCCTTCGACCTGCCGCTCTGCGTCCTCTACCTGCGCCAAGGCGACCCGGCTCGCACCGAGTACATCCCCCCGGGCGACGGCTGCGCTCGCCCCTCGCACATGGCCGCCGACCTGGGCCCCAGCGACGCGGCCTGGATCCCCTTTGCCGACCTGCTCGCCCGCTTGCTCGTCGACCTGGTGCGCCGCCACCTGCCAGCGCCCGCACCGCTGTTGTCGCACCTGCCCGACCTGGCCCCGGGCCTGCTGCTCTACTCGGGCGACGAAGACGGTGCCCCAGTGACTGCCAACGAAGACGAATTCGCCGCCGTACACCAGGCCGGCGGCCGCATGAACCTCTACATCATTCCCGACCGCACCTTGTCGAGCCGCGCCGACGCCCGGCGCTACGCCCAACACCACGACCTGGGTCCCCACCCCAACCTGCGCCCCCTCGATGGCGAACCCGTGACCGCGCGCCTGGCCCGCCTACAAGAACACATCCAACTCTTCCAGGACCAATTCGGCCTGCCGGCCCGCTCCCTGCGCAACCACTGCACCGCCTGGGCCGGCTACCTGGAACCCGTCGAAGTCATGGAAAAACTGGGCGTGAGCATGGACGGCAACTACTTTTCGGGCACCTACATGCGCGACCGCATGCCCGCCCCCTACGCCGGCTTTGGCGCCGCCCTGCCCATGCGCTTCTGCACCCCCCAGGGCCGCCTCTTCAACGTCTTCCAACAACACACCCACCTCTCCGACGACGTGATCTTTGGCGAAGCCGACTACTCCTATAAACTCTCACCGCAAAACTTCGTCCCCATCTCGTCCCGCATCCTCTCCGACGCCGCCACCCGCTTCCACACCCCCTACGCCGTCTGCATCCACCCGGGCAATTGGGTAAAATTCTCCCAAGACCAAGGCCGCACCCTGCTGCACCACGCCGCCCAATACAACCTCCCCATCTGGTCCTTCGACCAGTGGCTCGACTTCTGCCAGGCCCGCCACACCTGGCACTTCACCCAAATTTTATGGCGCGAATCCACCTTGCAATGCCGCGCCGCGGGCAATAAGTTAAGTAGTGACCTGCGCCTCATACTCCCTCTCCACTTTGAGGCCCTAACCCTAAACGACGTACTAATAGACAACAAACCCACACCGTGGCAACCCGTCCAACGCTACAACGAACAAATAGCCCTAATCGACCCCCGCGGCTACGGCCTAGAATTCGCCCTAACCGCCCGCTACCTAGATCGGTAGTACCAACTATAAACGTCGTGTATCTTAGCAAACGTACACTGAGCGGTTTTGGGGGGACCTCAGAGCGGATTCATTACCCCCTGCGGCGCAGGAGGTAATGCCTCGGAGCGGCACAGGATGTGCCGCGAGAATGAGCGTCGAGGTCCCCCCAAAACCGCGTTACAACGCCAATGTCTATTCTTAAACTAGGAACCTCTACCATGACCACCCTCCATTCCCCCACCCTATCCGACCAAGAACTCGCCACCTTCCGCGACCAGGGCTACGTCCGCCTCGGCCACGTCGCCCCCCCCGCAGAAATCGAGGCCATGTGCCAGCGCATCGACGACATCATGCTGGGCAAAATCTCCTACGACAACATGCTCATGCAACTGTGCCCCTCCGCCGGCCAACCCGAACTCTCCAGACAAACCAAGGAGTTTAAAGGCTCCACCCTCAAATACCGCAAAATCCAAGACCTGGAACAGGACCCCCTCTTCCTACCCTACATCCAAAACCCCCTCTTCCGCGACCTCACCCGCAAAATCATCGGCGAGCGCGTTTCCGTCTTCCGCTCCATGTTCTTCAACAAACCCGCCGAGCAGGGCGTGATAATCAACTGGCACCAGGACGGCGTCGGCGGCTGGGGCCTGGACATCCCGCCCCAAATCACCGTGTGGACTGCGCTCGACACCACCCGCGTTGAAAACGGCTGCTTGCAAATCATTCCCAGCTCGCACAAAAACAAAATCCCGCAAACCGGCGACCAACTCTCGGAAGAGGAGCGCGCCATCCACGCCCCCGACGACAAGCGTCTCTATTTGGAATTGGAAGCGGGCGAGGTAGTGCTGCTGCACAATTGGACCCTGCACCGCTCCGAGACCAACCAAACCAACCGCCCGCGCCGCGCCTTCAGCGTCTGCTACATCGACGCGGCCACCCGCCAAAAGGAAACGGGCCGCGACTTTCCGCAGGTCTTTCCCCACTACGCGCCGGCCCAGTACGACGAGCGAGCGCAAGAAACATCGGCCGCTTCTTGAGGAGGGCTGCCGTGAAACACATCTTAATCATCGACGACGAGCCCGAAGTGTTGCGCATGTTCACCAGTTTGCTGGAAACGCGCTACCGCGTCACCACGGCGCGCGACGGCCAAACCGCCCTAGAATGCTTTCGCGACGACCCGGCCGATTTGGCCATCGTCGACATCTTCATGCCGCAAACCGACGGCCTGGTGGTCATCGATGAGTTCCAGGAGATCGACCCCGAGGTCAAGATTATTGCCGTTTCGGGCGGGGGATATGGGGGGACGGTGGATTTGCTCTCCGACGCCGAGGCGCTGGGCGCCTGCCGCTCTTTTTCAAAGCCCGTCGACATAGCGGCTTTTATGACAGCCATCGAAGAAGAGCTGGGAGAATAAGCAGCAAAGGTTGGAGCGTCTCGTCAGTCTGTTTTGCAATACTTGTCCAACAGTTGAGCCAGCCGCGCTTTGCCGTTCTCCACGTCCTCTGGGGTGGTGTGGGGGTTTCCCTGAATAATAAAAAAGCAGCGCCGCGTCGCCGTCCCCAATTTGGTGCGGTCGCACTGCCGGTAGTCGAGTCGGCACAGCACTTCGTTGCCGTCGTCGATATAACAATACTCCCCTGCGCCCACCGCTTCTTCCCTGTCGCTGCCCAGTGGCACAAAGTGCTCGTCCCCGCCGGCCAGGCGCAGATGAATGTTCCCCGACACCCGGTCGAGATCATGTGCCCCTAGTGTCAGCCGCGTTTCTAAGCTGACGCAATTGTAGATGTCCACCACCAGATTAATCGACGGTAGGGTACCCTTGCGCCGCAAAAATCCAATGAGGCTCTCCGTCGAACAGGGGTATTTGCGCACCGAGCGGCCAATGCGCCGGCGCAACTCCCTATAGCCTTCCAGCACCGGATCGTTCTGCACAAATTCTTCTGAGTACTGCGCCAATAATTTTTCGCACAGCGCCGCCCTGTATTCCTCAAACGCCGCGCTCACCACCCGGGTGTCCAGCTCCGCCACCAAATAGGTCGCCCTCACTTCGAGCTGCGCGACTTCTGGAGCTATTATCAGGCGCGCACCGCCGTCGGCCATCCCCTCCTCCTGTTGACTTTATTCAAAACCTGCACTCTGCGCTCATGCCTCACGCCAACTCCACCGCCACTCTGCGAATGGCGGGCCCTCCCTCCCGATAGGCCGGTGGTTTGGGCTCCAACCAGTCGACCACCGCGTCCTTTATTGCAAAAGCAAAAAAGTGATTGCCCCGCGGGTTGTAGTGCCCGTTGTAGTAGCGCTGCGCGTACTCTTCTGCCGTACAGCTAAAGACGGCAAAGTCCTCCGCGTGTTTACCCAGGCTGTCGACGTAGAGAAACCCCTCGCTGTCGAGGTAGTCGACAAACTCGCCGTCAAAGCGAGGCTCGCCGTTGCAGGCGGCCGCCACGTCGCGGTTGGAGTAGCTGAGCAAGAACAGCAGCTCGCGGTCCTCTTCCTGTGCAAAAGCCCGCGCTTTTTCAACGACGAACATACTCGACTGCAGGGCGTAGCGCCGCAGCGCGGCGGCCGCCGTGGCGGCGGTGGCCGACGGCGAGCTGAAGTCGTGCGGCACCTCCAGGGCGGCGGCTATTTCTTCCAATAGTGCGACGTCGACGTCGGCGACCTGGCGTTGGGCCAAAAGCGCTTGCACCGCAAAATTGTTTTTAAAGACCTCGTACACGTGTTCGGCGTCGCAGAGTTGGTAGAGCGACTCGGGTGTGGAATAGGGGTTTTCGCACTCTTCAAATTGGCCGCTCTCTACGTCCAGCCGCAGGTGGACCCAGGGGTTGGCGTGGAACATATAGGCCTCGTTGCCCCCGGCTTCTGCAAAGCTCTGGCGAAAGCCGTCGATGTGCAGCCAGCGCCAGGGATAGACGCTGCGATAGTGGTCGTCCGACCAGATGTTGAGTACAATGTACTCCGCCCCGTTTTGCGCCTCCTCGCGCAGCATGCGCCGGTAGGCCTGGTAAACGCCGTAGCCGCCCACGCCAAAGTTGCGCAACGGCTCGCCCAAATGCGCCGCCAGGTACTCCTGCCAGGTCTCGCCGTCGCTAACCTGGTGAAGCTGTCGCCGTAGGTGTTGATGCGACAGGGGCGCTGGGCGTAGTTGATCATGCGGCGCTCGCCGCCGGGGTGGTAGTGGCCCAGGGTATAGCTGCCGTCGATGCCATCGCGCACCGCGCAGGTTTTGAGGGTGTAGCCCAGCTCGGGGTCAAAGGCGGCCCAATTGTAGGCATCCTCGTCCAAGAAGCGGTCTATCATCTGCCGCGTGGGTACGGCCGCGGCAAAGAACTCGCGCGTCGTCTCGCTCATGGTTTTTCTCGCTCCCACACGCCGCGCACGGCGCTGCAATTTACATACATATGGCTCAAAAGCTACGCAGTATCAATATTATAACAAATCTCTCACTCTCTGTACCAACGCCCCCTTTCAAAACACCCGCACCACCGTCCCCCGCTCCGCCTCCAACCGCTCCTCAACCTCCTCTGCCGTCACCTCATTCACCGGCCACGCCCCCGGTTCCACGTGCGACAGACGCAACAACACCCGCGCCAATTGCCCCGCGTACTCCTTGAGCTCGCGCACGTTCACCTTGTCCGCTGTATCCCCCGCCTCGTGGTGAAAATCGGCATCGGCGTGCCTGCCGTGAAAGCGCCAGCGCCACAAATGCCCCGCGTCAATGCCCTTCTTCAAATAAGGAAAGTGGTCCGAAGAATTGTCGATTTGCGACATCACGTGGCACTGCAGGCCGTCGTTCATATGATCGAACTGTGCCTGCACCAGATCGCGCAAATGGCCAAACCCCAGCACCATGCCCTTGATGTGGCCAGTCGACAACTCGTCCAAATTCAGCGCCAGCCGCGGCGGCGGCTCCGGCCCGTAGTGGCGCTCCACGTACGCCGCGGCCCCCTGAAATTTTTGCTCCTCGGCGCTGTAGGTGGCAAAGCGGATCGAACGCCCCGGCGCCACCCCCAACTCGGCGCGCAGCACCCCCAGCACCCGCGCCGTCTCCAGCACCGCAATAGTGCCCGAGGCATTGTCGTTGCCGCCGTAGGTCCCGTATACCGTGTCGTGGTGGCCGCCCAGTACCAGGTGCTCGTCGGGCCAGCGCACGCCGGCCAACTCGCTGTGCACGTTGTGGGCCGGCGCCGTGTAAAACCGGCTCTCTACCTCCAGGTGCAAGTGCCCACCGCGCCCAGCCAATTTGCGCAACAGCGCCCCGTGCTCGCGCGAGGTGGTCACCGTGGGAAGGGGGTGTTCGTTGAGGTCGGGGTCGCGCCAATCGCTGGCACTGTGGTACTCCATGCGACGCCCGTCTTTCTTGTCGATCACCACGGCCGCCGCCGCCCCCGCCGCGGCCAGCGCCTGCAAGCGCTGCGAGTGGGGGACGGGCGTGGTAAAGGGTTCATAACCCAAAAACATAACGGCCACGCCCCCAGCCAGTTTATCCTTCGCCTTGCCGATTTCGCGCGGCGTCCCGTACCCCACGTCGACAATGTTTCCCTCCACACTAAAAGGCGGACAGCAGTTAAACGGCAGCACATCGATCTCACTCCCATCCCCCGCCAACTGCGCCTGTGCCCGACTCCACTCCCAGGTATCGAGCGGGTACTCCTCCAACTCCGCCCGGTCCAACCCGGCCCCCTCCAGTTGATCGCGTATATAATTAACCGCCTTCCATTCCCCCTCCGAAGACGCCCACCGCGTGCCAATATTCTCGCACAGTTCTTCTAGATGCTCCCCAATCTTAGCCCCCGTCCAGGCCTCCCCCATAATAAACCGATCAATCTCCCTCCAGTTCAATTCCATCAAAGCTGTCTCCCGTTAAAGTAGCTCAACGCTGTCACCGTCCCACACTGCGTCCAAGCAAATGCCTATCAATATACTCGACATCCTCTCCACTTTTCAACGAAGAATCCCGTTTTTTAAAAGTTATCTAAACAATACTGTGGACACTTTTTGTAAGTCATTGATAAATAACGGCTTAGACAAATAGACATTGAAGTTTGTAACTTGTTGATAAATAATCACTTACGAATTTCAACCTCACAAAAATCCGCTCAAAATCGAAAAAGTGTCCACAGTATTGCTATATTTATCGCAGATCCAAAAACAAAAAAACTAGTGAATTTTGGATAAAGGCCGAAAACCTTTTTGCGACTGACATCACATTTTTTCTCGATAATCATGCTAATGCACCTTATTTTCTATAAATAATAGATGCAAATACTGTGCCCAATTTATATTTACTTCATAAAGAATTGTTTATATTGATATTTTTCATCAAAACACTACATAGCATTAAGCTGTTCTGAGACAATTAATGAGACATATTCCCCCAAAATATGTCTCACAACTGTCTCGTGCGAGACACAAATTTTACAAGTTTTAAAGCGCCATTCAGATAATGAAAACCCTAATTGTTGGAGACAGCCGCGTGGTGCAGGACCTGCTGGGCGAAGTCGCCGCTTCGCTCAACTGCCAGGTCACCGCCTGCGGCGACGCCGAGACGGCCTGGCAGCTCTACCAGCAAGAGGACTTCCGCCTGGTGCTGCTCGACTGGATGCTGCCGGGGGCGGACGGCCTGCAGTTGTGTCGCCAGATTCGTGCCCTGCCACAGGGCGGACGCAGCGTCATTGTGATGATCACCGGGCGCAATGAAAGTCAAGATCTGCAAGCCGTGATCGAAGCCGGCGCCGACGACTACCTGTTTAAACCCGTCGACCGCAACTTGCTCAAAGTGCGCTTGATGACCATCGCCCAGCAGCGGGTGCACGATTCAGACAAGCGCCAGCGCGCCGAAAAGCGGCTGCAAGAGACCATGGACCAGCTCAACCGCAGCCACAACGATCTACTGTCCATTCTCAACCAATTGCACGTGGGCACCGCCATTACTGACCACGACGGCCGCGTCACCTTTCTCAGCCGCATGACCGAGCGCATTTTTGGCCAAACGCCGCGTGCCGCCCTCATCGGGCGCCACTGGGAAGAACTCTTTACCTTTGGCGAAGAGGGCAAATCCAACATAAGGGCTATATGATTGCCTTGGAAGCGGATCAGCGCCGCCGCATTTCAACGCGGGTGGTCAACGGCGAGGGGCAGCGCTACTGGATGAACATCGACGTGCAGGACGACCCCCGCGACCCCGACAAGAAAATCTTCTGCTTTTACGACATGTCCGAAGTCTACGATTTGCGGCGCCAGCTCGACGACCGCGTGCGCTTTCGCGATTTGGTGGGCAAGAGCAAGGCCATGCAGGAACTCTACCGCCACATCCGCCAAACCGCCAGCGTCGACGCCAATGTGCTGATAGAGGGAGAAACCGGCACCGGTAAGGAATTTGGTGGCGCGCGCCATCCACTACGCCAGCCAGCGGCGCGACCGGCCCTTTATCGCGGTAAACTGCGCCGGGCTCACCGCGGTGGTGGCCTATATCCAGCAGCACTCCACCGAGATCGGCTCGCGCAAGGACGTGGCCGAGCACCTAGGCATTAGCCTGGAGCAGGTCTCCAAGCGCATCCAGACCCACACCGGCCAAACCTTCAGGCAGTTTTTGCACAATTGCCGCCTGGAGACGGCCAAGCAATTGCTGCAAACTACCGACTTGGACGTTTCGCAAATTTCCCAGCGCACCGCCTTTCAAACGGTGCAGCATTTCAGCCGCGTCTTCCGCCATTACGCCGGCATTCCCCCGCAGCAGTACCGCCTCAAGAGCCGGGCCCAGAACTAAAAGCTTTTTCAGACGAAGAGCGGCCCCCACTGCACGTCGTCGTCGCCGGCCTCTATACCAAATTCCCGCAACACCAACCGCCTGATTTCCAATAGCTCGTCCTTGCCCTGCGGCGTCAGCGTCGGCAGCAGCAGGCGCGGCATATGGTTGCGCAGCCACTGGTCGATAAAGGAGCCGGGCACGCCCAGGCGCTTGCAGGGCCACACCATTTTGTCGGCCACCATGCGGGTGCGCTCTAGCAAACCAAAAGTGGAGATGGGTTGCTCGTTGAGGGTGGTGCGGTTGACCAGCACCAAATAGGCGCCGCCGAGCAATGCTTCCACGCTCATCACCGCTTCGCAGCCGTGGCGATAGTAGGCCGTTTCTTCCACGCCGCACAATTGCGGCGCTTGCAGGAACACCGCCTGGGCCACGGCGCGGCTGTAGAGTTTAAAGCCGGAGTGGAAGTCGGGGAACTCTTCCAGGGTGGTGGCGCATTCCAGGCGCAGGGGGGCGTTGTTGACGGCGGCGTGGTAGGCCAGCGCGTCCAACAGCACGCGGTCGGCCAATTCCTCTAGCTCGCCGCGCAGCCAACCCATGGGGCGGTGGCGCGAGATGCGGCGGCCCAACACCAGTACGTCGGCCGCGCCCATATGGTGAGTGGCGTAGTGGGCGGCGCGCACCAAATTGAGCAATTCGTTGGCAAAGTGGTCGCCGTCCGAATCCACCGCGGCAATGTAGTCGAATTCGGCCTGCTCGCACAGGTGCGCCACCCCATTGCGCAGGGCGTGCAACTTGCCTTTGTTGTGCGGTGCGCAAACGGCCTGCACACCGTGGCGCGCGGCAATGGCGGCGGCGACGTCTTTGCCGTACTCTGCGCCGTCGACGCTCAAACAAATGACCTGAGGATCGTCCACCTGGGTCACATAGGCCTGTACATTGTCCTCCAGCAAAGCCCGTCCCAGCTCGTTGTCGACGCCCTGGGGGAAGTACACCGGAATGACAACGCCGGTGCGCTGGCGCATGATCTCTATGGCTGGGGCAAAAGTAATTTCTTCTTGCATCTCCTCATCCTTTTGCGGCGCTGAAGCCGGCGGGCAAATCAGCGCCGCGCACCAGCGCTTCTTTTAAGGTGCGGGCGTACTGGCAATTGCCGCGTTTTGCCCAGACCCATGTCGTCGGCCAAAATGGCGCGGCGCCGGCCCAGCAAAAAGGCGATGCCTTCGATCTGGTGCGGGTAGAGGTCTTGGGCCAACCCTTCCGCTTTTTGCAGTACCTGAGCATCTACACTGGCGCTGGGAGTTTGCTCGCCGTCCGCGCTGTCAGCCACCCAGGTTTTCCTCGATGTGCTGGGCGATGGTCGCCAGGGTTTTCTTGCCCAGGCCTTTGATGCCGGCCAGCCGCCCCTCGTCCTGGGCTTTTTTAAACGCCGCCAGGCCGTCGATGCCGTGCTCGGCGTAGAGGGTGCGCACCGTTTTGGCGCCCAGGCCGGGGATGGCGGTCAATTCGAGCACGGTCTTGGGGGTGCTCGGCAAACTCCTCCATTTTGCCGCTGCTCCCCGTCTCGATGAATTCGCCGATGATCTGGGCGACCACGCCGCCGATGCCCTGAATTTCCGCCAGTCGGCCTTCGGCGTGCAATTGGTCGATGAGTCCGGGGTGGCGCGAAATGGTGTAGGCCAGCTGCGGGTAGCGCCGCGCGTGGGTCTCTTCGTAGCCGCCGATGACCAAAAAATCGTAGAGCTGTTTGAGGTATTCGGCTACTTGGTCGTTGCGCCGCCAGCGCGGGCGGCCTTTTTCATCGACGTAGGCCTGATCTTGTTTGGCCATATTATTTCCAATTAAACGTCATCAATCCGTCCCGCCGCTCGCTTTCCACTGTGCCGTGCTGCACCAGGCGCTCCAGGTGGCCCAAAAGGGGAAAGGACAAATACGGCGCCGCCTCTGCCGGCCACTGCCCCAATTTGGGCGATAATTCGTCGATTAATTGGCGCAGGGTGCGCCCCCCCTCCGCCCCTTGCAACGCCTGGGCTAGCCCTTCGTCCACGCGTTCCACAAAAGCGCGGCTCTCTCCCAAAAACTCGCCGATCTCCGCCCCCTTGTAAACGGGATAATGGCTGCTCAACATGGTGTTCACGTCCATGCCCATAAAGCGCTGCATCGACGCCACGTACGTATCCACGTAGCGATACGTCGGCGGAAAAGCGGGCTGACCGTCGGCCTGCAGCACCGCATTGTAGAGCGTCGCGTCGGCGATGATCAACGTCTTGCTGCTGGCGTCGTTGACACTCAGATGGCCGTAGGTGTGCCCCGCCGTGTGCAGGATGTCGACGCACCAATCCGGCCCCAAACGAATCGTTTCCCCCCCCTGCAAAAGCACGTCGATGGGCGTAGTGCGCGTCGCCGAGCGCACGAACTCCTTGGCCTCGTCGCCGTCGCCAATGCCGTGGTCCGCCTCGTACTCGCTGTAGCGTTGCTCAATCATGCACTCGATGTCTTCGGTCATGTCCAGGTCGAGCGCGTGACACATAAACACCGCATCCGGACACAGCTCGCGCACCGACCTATTGCCCGCTATGTGATCGAAGTCGGCGTGCGTATTGATCACGTAGCGAATCGCCCCCGCCTCCACCCCAATTTCCTCGAGGTAGGGCACCAGAAACTCCCCCGGCATCGAATCTGTCCCCGTGTCGATGAGCAAGCTATGCGTCTGACCCACCAGCAAAAACATACACACAAAGCGCTCGCCAAACGGCACCTCAATCCGATGTATCCGCGGCACTACTTCCATCTTCTATCTCCTAGTTAAAACCATCGCAGTCCATAAGTTGAAACCAACGCAGTCATCCCCCCATACGCCCACCGGCCCCCTTGGATGGGGGCCTTGCCGGCGGTGTTTTGTGGGGGGGGCGCCGGGGGGCAAGGGCGGCCGGGACTCACAGCCGCACAGCGGCTGTGGGGGTGTTGGGAAGGGCAGGCCCCCCGCGTGCCTCACAAAACAC
>CAXGRO010000099.1:0-12837 GCA_964012055.1 uncultured bacterium | reverse complement strand
ATTCCTCGTCCTCGCCAAAGAAATTGCGCCGCGGCCGCAAACGCGTGTACGAGGGAATCTGATTTTTCTCTTCCGCCTCCTGGCACGCCACGCACAAACGCGCCGTGGGCAGAGCTTCCAGACGAGGTTTGGGAATAAAAGGACTGGGGGCACCAAACTGCAAACAAGCCTCGCACTCGCCGTAGTGGCCACTTTCAATTTTCTCCAAGGCCAGGGTAATCTCCTCTAATTCGCGCCGCTCCGTATCCCCCAGGGTCACCAGCAATTCCATAGTGCCGGCCTCCACTGCGCGATCGAGATCGTCGGCCTTGGGATCTTGCAACTCGTCAATGCCGTGCTCAGTGCCATCCAGGTCGTTGAGAATTTCGGCACGCCGTACCAACAGCACCTTCTTCATTTTTTCGCGGTCCCTCTTATTGAGCGCAACCTTCTTGGCCATAATGCCCTCTCTTGGCAAGTGCTCCTCATCGAGGAGTCAGATAATATTACCAGTGCCTACTTATATATCGTCTAAATCTCCGCCGGCTTCAACTGATAAATGCCCACCTCCAACGGCTTCAGGTCAATCTCCAACTCTCCCTGACGCAAAACAGCCGGCGGAGAAGCATAGCGCGCTTCGGCCGCTTTGAATGCCAAACCGCCCACAAAGCGCAACCGCGTCCGGCGCAACTCTTTGGTGTAATTTACCACCAGCAAGTGATACGCGCCCCCCTGTTCCATGAGTACGGCGTCTACAAACTGGCCGCCTCCCACCACCTGTACGGCGTGCCGGCGCTGGGGGGCCGTGAGCACCGGCGTTAATTCCGTCAACTCCGCGGCTAGATCGCGCACCTGGCGCCACAAATCAGGCGGCTGGATATGGCGCTCTTCTTCGTCGCAATAACGGTAAAAGAGCAAACCGCGCGCCCCCTGCACCAGCCCTTGATATACCATATTGCGCAATTCCATCGGGCTGGGAGCCCGCGGCCAGTGCTCTACTCCGCCAAAGGCTTGGGCCACCAACCACACCGGCTTGCGTTCCGTCCCCGTCCAGCGCGCCTCCTGCACCAAATCGCGCACCCGCCGCAGCGGCTGCTTGGGTACCGGATATACGTCCACGGCCAGAATATCGCTACCGTCCAGATAATCGACATAGGTGTGCGGCCGATTATTTACCAGGTAGACCGGGTGGTACGGATCCAATGCCCGAATGCGTTTATATACTTGCCGCACGTGCGCCGGCGACGTTTTAGTCTCATCCGGCTCGTCGATAATGTACCAGGCCAACAGCGCCGGATGCTCCCTATAGCGCCGCACCGTCGCCGCAATCGCCGCATAGTCTGGCTCGGGACGCTGGCGCACAAAATCGCTCAACTCGAGAAGTATCTGCACCCCCTCCCGGGCGGCCGCATCCATGAGTTGGGCAATTTCTTCGCCCTGGAGCTTATAGAAATAATCTCCGCTGTTAAAACCCAGACGCCTCACCTCGGGCAATATGTCGGCGCGCAGCCAGTAGAGCCCGATAGGAAAAAATGGCTGGCCATCGACCAGCAACACCTGGGTAAATAAATCGATTTTAACTTCGCGCCGGCCGGGAGGATGTTTATCCACCACCAATTCCAGCGTTTCTTCCAATCCCTCAGCGCCAAATAGTCGGGCGCGCAAAGTATAGGTGCCATTCGGCATAGCACCCAGTGCAAAGACGCCCTCTACCCATTCCCGGTGGAAGACCAATTCCTCCCGTTGGTGCAAAACTCCATCCTGGCGCAATTCTACCGCCAAGGTGTGCACGCCAAATTGCCCTTGCCGCAGCCGGGCGCGAAAACGCAGAACCCGCTCTGTGGTGTAGTACGAGCGATCGACCGCCAATTGCAGACGCGGCCACACCACCAGACGCAAGTCTTCCCGCTCATACACCCATTGGCGCCCGGCCAGGTCGTATATCTTTAACGCGCCGCGATATAACCCTGGCTTGTCGACCTGGTAAGACAGCACAAAATCACTCGCCGCACCACCGGGCACGCGCAAGCGCTGTGCTACGTCGTAACGCTCACCTGTGGCAGAGACCAACTCCAATTGCGCCCGCAAAGCGCGCGTTTGCTGGCCGCCAATAAAAACCCTAAGTCCAAGCTGCCCCTCTCCTACCGTGACCTCTTCTGTCCACTGCACCTCCACCCCGACTTCTAGTTGCGGCGTCCGGCCCATATTCAATGGCGCACAACTACTAAAGAAAATAACGGCGAGCGCTAATGGACCCAAATAGAAGGGCCGAGAGGATGGCAATATCCCGCTCGGCCGGCCTCTATGCCGCATAATCGGGCAGCAACCTATAAATTATCGGCTGGGGCGGACAAACCTCGATCCAGGGATCGCAGGCGGTCGCGCAACTCGGCGGCCTGTTCAAAATTCTCTTGCTCCACCGCCACTTGCAAATCGGCCTGCAATTGCTCCGCTTTACTGAGCGGCCGGGCGCGTTCGACTTCCGCCTCCCACTCGGTGAGAAAAAGCAGTTCGGGACAATCGGCAGCTGCCTCCAACTCGCCCTGTTCTTCTAATAGCCCCTCGATGCACTCGATGCCGGCGCGAATTTCAGCCAAACCACTTTCGTAGTCGTTGCGCTCCAATTGGACCAGAGCCCGCGCCTGAAAACGGTGCGCGGTCACAAAAATGCTATACTGCTCGGCCACTTGGCGGTCTTCGTCGGACTCGGCGTAGCTATTGCACAATTCTAGAATAGCCAAGTTGTGATCGGCATCGGCTTCGGCGCCTTCGTATTCTTTCAATTCAAAAAAGCTGAGACGGCGCCAATAATACTGCATGGCTTCCTGGGCCAGTGCCCAACAATCCTGCCGCGACAACTTAAAAGCCTCCTCTGCCACTGCGGCCCGCTTGGCTTGATAAAAATCCAAGAGCGAATCGTGCCCGTGCGGCCTCTGGGCGTCGGGGCGGCCGACCCACTCCAATTGCATCAATCCCAAATCCATGCGAATTTGAATCTTATTGCTGCCGTCGGCACCGTTTACTTTGCGCACTTTCAACTCACCAGGTGCGTATTCCCAACCGTTGAGCAGGATGCCAATATCTTTGTCCATAGTGGCAAAAACCTTGAAAATTCCTAACTTAGGTTCATATTATCGCTTGAGAATGGTCTATTATAGAATAGGACCTCAATTTTGTCAACTGCGCAGCTTTACTGCGCAGCTTGGGTATTTTCCGGTGCCTTCTGCTCTCTTGCCGCCGCCGCTTGGCGTATCTCACCCAGAATCGTCTGCAATTCCTTCTTTAAGGTGTGAGTCATTTCTTCCTCCGCCAGATAGTGTACGATGACCGGCTCGGCTATGGCGCCCATTTTTACCAGCGTGTCGTGGGTCAAACTACGTTCTTCCGGTGTGGGATTATAGGCATCCCGGGTAATCATGGTTGGATCCAAACCAAACATATTCACCGGCCCGCTCTGCTCGCCGGGAAACCCGCCTAGGCCACTCAAACCGGGTCGCTCTCTTACGCGCCCGACAGAATCGGGGCGCGCGTAAGGACTGTTAAAATGCGGCTGCT
Source organism: uncultured bacterium (assembly GCA_964012055.1). Classification (GTDB taxonomy): domain Bacteria; phylum Latescibacterota; class UBA2968; order UBA8231; family UBA8231; genus CAXGRO01. The sequence goes on along the minus strand of CAXGRO010000099.1, from coordinate 9,303 downwards.
CCTCGTCGCTGAACATACCCCTCATAACGCGAGAATCCTGTTGCAATGTCTGAAAATCGTAGAGCCGCAGGGCTCTAATAAGCACTAACGCCGCCCGCTCACTGCCCAATTGCCCCAAGACGGGGATGGCGGCCATGCGCAATTCTGCGTTGGTCTCTTGCAAGGAGCGATCTAACAGGCGACTGATGGGCGCCACGGCCGTGGTGTCACCTATCTTACCCAATGCCACCAGGGCCTCTTGTTTGAGGGTGGTGCGCTGATCAAAATCGCTCAACACGCTCACCAAAACCGGCACGGCGCGCGGCTCACCAATTTCACCCAAGGCGGCGGCGGCGCGTTTGCGCGTGGCATAGGGGTAATCCTGGCGCGCCAAAATTTCGATAATTTTATTGTACTGTTTTGCATCACCTTCCTGGTATTTTTTTTGCATTTGCGCCACATTGCTACAACCCAGCGCCAGCGCCAATGCCAAAATACCTGCCGACCACCTGCCAATACGCATATTCGCCTGTCCTTATTGTTTCTACTTGTGCCGACCCACTTGCCGGATATCCCCGCATCCCAGATATTCTACCCAGCCCGCAATTGGGTTATATAAACGCTACTTTGTCAAATGCCCGGAGGGCTGCCAAGTTCCCATGAATAACGTACAGACTCACGACCGTCAACCCATACCCGGTGTAAAAGATATGCTGGCCATATCCAGCGGCAAGGGCGGCGTGGGCAAATCGACCCTCAGCGCCAACCTGGCGGTGGCCATGGCCCAGCAGGGCCTGGCGGTTGGATTGATGGATACCGACATCTACGGGCCCAATATTCCCGGCATGCTCGGCCTGGCCGACAAGCCCCAAGCCGACGGCGAAAGCGGCCGCCTTATACCGCTCCAGGCTTATGGTTTAAAAACTATCTCCATGGGCCTGCTGGTCGACGCCGGCGCCCCGGTCATCTGGCGCGGCCCCATGCTGGCCAAGATGGTGGGACAATTCCTCTTTAATGTCGATTGGGGGGCGCTCGACGTCCTTTTACTCGACCTGCCGCCGGGCACCGGCGACGTGCAAATTACCCTAACCCAAACGGCCCCCCTCACCGCCGCCGCCATCGTCACCACGCCCTCCGCCCTGGCCCTGGAGGACGTGCGCCGCGGCGTGCAAATGTTTCGCCAGAGCGAAGTGCCGCTCTTGGGGCTCATAGAAAATATGAGCCATTTTGTCTGCGACCACTGCCAACACCACAGCGCCATTTTTGGCCAGGGCGGCGGTCGGGATACGGCGCGCGCCTTCGACCTGCCCTTTTTGGGCGAGATCCCGCTCGACGTCCAGTTGCGGACCAGCGCCGACCAGGGCACTCCCCTGGTAATACAGAAGCCAGAAACACCCGCCGGCCAGGCCCTCACCCACATTGCCACCGCTTTAGTCGAGGCCCTGCAAAACTGACAATGGCCCCGATCAAAGCCTACAGGAATATCGACTTCCTCACCAGCCCCCAGGCCCGCAGCCTGCGCATCCAGGCTGAATACTTGGAACCCGAAGACCGCTTTGCGCGCCAGGGCATCCAAGACATCATCGCCTTCTTTGGCTCAGCCCGCACCCGCTGCCGCGCCGACGCCGAAAACATCTTGCAAGCGGCGCGCCAGCGCCGGGTCCCGGCCGCAGAACTGGCCCGCCTCGAGGCCCAATTGGAGATGTCGCGCTATTACGAAGAGGCGCGCGAGCTGGCCCGTTTACTCACCTTATGGGCGTTGCAAAACGGCGGCGAGCGCCAAACTTTTGCGCTGTGCTCGGGCGGCGGGCCGGGCATTATGGAGGCGGCCAACCGCGGCGCCCACGAGGCCGGCGGCCGCTCCATCGGCCTCAACATCAGCCTGCCGCGCGAGCAGGAACCCAACCCTTATATAACCGAAGAACTCAACCTCGAATTCCACTACTTCTTCATGCGCAAGCTGTGGTTTGTGCAATTGGCCTGCGCCATCGTCGTCTTCCCCGGTGGCTACGGCACCCTGGACGAACTGGCCGAGGTCTTGACCTTGATCCAGACCAACCGCAGCCAACCCATGCCCGTGATCCTCTACGGCACGCAATTTTGGGACGAGGTGCTCAACTTAAAGGCGCTGGAACGCTGGGGCATGATCAGCCCCGGAGATCTGGACCTCTTACACCGCGCCGACACCCCCCAAGACGCGTTCGACTACCTGCGCGAGCATCTCAAATTTCAATCCGCGCCCAATACATCAGCTTGACGCAAACGCTACTCTTCCTGCCGCACCACAAACACCGACCGCGCTGTCGCCTCGTTGCCGCTGGCATCGCGCACCACCACCACCAATTCATGCGGCCCCACCGCCAGGTCTTCCTCCACTAAATAGCGCACCACATCCTCGCCCGGATCGTATTCGCTAATTAACTTGCGCCCGTCCAATTTCATCACCACGTCCTCTTCGCGCACGATGCCCGAGCCTTTGTCCTCAACCCGAGCGGACAAGAGCGGGCGCTTAATATCCACGATGGCCGCCGCCGCCGGCCGCAACCGCTCAATGGTAGGCGGCGCCACATCGGCCAGCACCGCAAAACGGCCAAAGCGGCGTATTTGCGCTTTCACCACGCCGCCTTCAACATCCAAATCGTTGTCCACCAACCCCCACTTGCCGTTGGCGCTCTCCTCGTAGATGGCCAGGCGCTCGGGGTGGGCGATCTCTGCCGGGTAGCGCAAGGCCAGAGATATTTTCTTGTCGAACGCCGTCCCGTCCGGGGCCAGGGCATAGGCCACGCCCACATCCTGTAAGTGCTCTACTTCACCGGGTTGCCACTTTTCTACCTGTGGAAAAAACCGCTCGTAAACACTGTCTTGGGGGAAATTCAGCGACACAGCCCCGCGCTCAAAGTCCAGCTGTCTGGTCTGTTGCGGAGTGACCGCCCGCTGATCCAGAACGAGCGCAGTACCCACCTCTTCACCACTAGCGTAGCGGGCAATGATGTCCACTTCCAGTTTCTCCCCCCCCGCAGCGATAAAAGGCGCAATCACCCGATATTGCCGCGGCCCCAACTGGCGCGGCACCAGTGGGTAGTTGCGCTCTTCGTCGACGAGCTGGACCTGGGGCGATTCGGCCAGCGGCCGATCGCTTTCTACGGTTACCGCGGCAAACCCGGGAAAGATGCGACGGCCCACCTGCAGCTGCGGTTTTTCAGCGTGCTTTTTTACCCTCCTATCCCAATTGTGAAAATCGCGCGCCCCGCCCTTGTCTTCAACCTCCAAGCGCCAAAAATTGGCTTCGCCGGGCAGCGCCAGACGGAACTCATTTGCCGTCGATAAAACCTCTTCTACAACCGTCTTCCACTTATCTCCCCGTTTTGAACTGGCCAGACGCGCAGCGACCTGGGCGTCGTCTTCATCGACGAGCCTGCCCGTGGCATACCACACATCGCCGTCGCGACGCAATTGGACATCGGTGAGGGTGGGAGGCGAATTAACCTGCAATTGCAAACGGACCGCACTCCGGTTGCCGGCAATATCTTCGGCGACTATTTCCAGCTGGTGCAACCCCTTTTTTAAAAAGACCTCGCCCGAATTTACACCGCAGTGCAACACGCCGTCGTCGCCGCGCGCCACCGAATAGAAGTTTAGGCGATTGCCCGGGGCCCAAAATAAATTGTAAAATTGGCCGCTCCCCCCCGGATAGGACAAACGCGTTCGATCGAGCGCAACCTGATGCCGGTCGGCAATGGCAAAACGATCGTAGGCCGCGGCAAATAGGGGCTCCCCGTTCACACTCAGCGCCGTGTGGTAGGGCGCCAACTTATTCTCGGCGCCGTCGGCGCGATCGTACGCCAACACGGCAACACCAATGCGCCCATGAGCCTGGGGAATTTCTGCCGCGGCAAATTGTTTAGTCTGCTCGTCCCAGCGCAGGGCCACCGAAAACGGCGCATGGTTCCCATTCACTGTGCTCTCGGCCCCAAAGGGAATCAGCGCAACCCGCTGCAAGGTCGGCGGCCGGCTGTCTGCCAGCGCATAACCGTGCATGAGCGGATTGAGCGGCCGATTGTTCCCGTCGCGCACTTCCAAATGAAGATGCGGTGCCCCCCCCCCACTCCTCCCACTCCAACCAATGAGCTCTCCCCTTTTTACAAATATTTCATCTTCTTTAAACCACAAGTTGACGCTGTACTGCACCTGCGCCCTCTGGGCCTTTTCCACCGGCGCCGCCAATTTGGCCGCAAACCCTTCCAAATGGGCATATACGACCAGGCGCCCATCCTCCAACCGCTGATAAATAGCTCGCCCGTACCCCCAGGGCGAAGTCCGCAACCGCACAATATACCCATCCGCCACAGCCCGCACCTCATATCCCGTCTTCCCCCAAGTCTTAAGATCGATACCAAAATGAAAATAAGCCGCCCACTTCTCCCCAGACGCCGGCCGCGTCTCCCCAAAAGAAGAAGAAAGCGCCGCCTTAATAGGCAGCGGCCAATCCAACCCCTCTGCCCAAACACACTGCCCCAGCATCGTACCCAAGACGAGCAATACTAACACAATATGAGTGCGAATACGTATAGCGACCATCATCAAGTCAGTGGAGATCACCAGGGGAGCGTACGTTATCAGAAAAACGCCAGTACTAGAAAAGCAATTCCCATCAATCCTCCCCTCCAACCTCGCCATTTTCATAGACGTGCAATACTATATCATCCGCATCAACACTAATAAAATGCAGCGGTCTCTCCGTCCAAGCCCCCGTATTGAAATAAGACACCCCACCCCGCTCAACAACCATCGCCGCGTGTGTATGACCACAGGTAACCGCCGCAAACCCCTGGCTGCGGGCCGCACTCAGCGCGTTCTGCGCCACCCTATTATTGAGCACGCGATAGAGAAACCCCCACTTCTTGGCATAGCGGGCTACGTGGACATTGGCAAAACCCAGAAAAATGCGCAGATTGTGCAATGCTCGGAATACAGCTTTAAAAAGCCCGTGCTGTGGCATGACGTTGTCAAAGTCATCGCCGTGCACTACCAGAAGGCGCTTGTCGATATGCCAGTGTTCTACAAACTGGATCTGCCCCGGATCATCCAGGCTGAAGGACGCGTCGTGATTGCCGTATACCCAAACTATGGAGCGCCGGTGTGATTCGTCGACCAGCCGCTGCAATACCGCCTGGTGCGCGGCACTGAGTGTATAGCGCGGATCGTCTATTATATCGCCGTTGAGAACGAGTTGAGCCCCCGCCGGCAACGCATCCAACCAGGCGAGGAACTCGCCGTCGTGAAAATAGTCAGATCCCAGATGTAAATCGCTGACAATAAAAGAAGAAGGCATACCCGTGCTCTTGCTGCGACTCTTAGACGTCAGTAAAATAAAACCGAACTATGAGAAATAAAGATACAAGCCGGCAAATGTGCAAAGAGCAACGCCTTGAAGCACTGCTAACCCACTTAGAGCAATTGTTGCCCGCCCCAGGCCAAAGCGCCGCTTTTCGCCATGCTATGCTCGCCCCCCCATCCCCCTGCCTGCGCCTCAACCCTCTCGTACGCGCAGCCGAGAATCTGCACGACTTTCTAGCTGGGCACAGCAACCCGGTCCCCTGGTGCACCGACGCCTTCACCCTCCCCAACTACCCCAAACCCCTGGGGCTCGCTCTCGAACACTTACTGGGCGCTTTTTATATTCAGGCTAAGGCGGCCACCTTAGCGGTCACCGCCCTAGATCCACAACCCGGCGAAACGGCGCTCGACATGGCCGCCGCCCCGGGCGGCAAAGCCACCCAAATAGCCGCCGCCATGCGCAATACCGGCCTGCTGATAGCCAACGAGCCCCAGCGCAAACGCCTGCCTTCACTGGTGGGAAATTTAGAACGCTGTGGCATCTCCAATGTCATCGTCACCCAGGCCTCGGGGGCTCTGCTGGGCCGCTACTTCCACAACTACTTCGACCGCGTCTTGCTGGACGCGCCCTGCAGTGGCGACGGCATCCTGTGCAAAGACCAGGCCCTACTCAATTATTGGTCCCCCCAAGACGCCCGGCACCGGGGCCAGCAGCAGGCGGGCCTGCTGCGCGCCGCCTTCCACATGCTCAAACCGGGCGGCACCCTCGTCTATTCCACCTGCTCGCTCTCATTGGAAGAAAACGAAGACGTCCTTCTCTCCTTATTAAAACGCTATCCCCACCAGGTAGACCTCCTGCCCATAGAAGGCATTGAACCCGCGCCCCTGCCCACCCCCCTGGCCGCCCAATACCCCCCAGAATTTGCCCACTGCCGCCGCGTTTGGCCCCACCAACACTCCACCGAAGGCGCATTTGTAGCCAAAATCCGCAAAACCGACGAAACAACCTGGCCCAAAGCCGCAGGCGATGCCAGCACATGGGATTTCGAACCCAACGCTGACACCACCGCCCAGCGCCAATACCTCGAAGCGCAATGGCAATTTGCCCTCCCCATACCCAACGGACAGGCCCTGAGAGGCCATCAGCGCCACCTCTACCTGCAACCCCGCCTAACATCGGCTATCCAGACCCATCTGCCATTCTACGTGCGCTCCGGCATGCGCGTCGCCCGCCGCCATAAAACCCACTACTATCTCACCCACCAAGCTATCACCCTGTGGGCCCACACCATGCAACGCCCCGCTCTAGACCTATCCTGGTCCCAGGTCCAACAACTCTTCCAGGGACAGCACCTCCACTTTCCCTCCCCCCTCCCATACAGAGGAGAGATCCTGTGTCGCTTTGGCCCCTGGCCCATCTGCCGCGCCCAAATCCAACCCGACGGCAGCGAAATAATCGGCATGCTCCCCCGCGAACTCCACCGCCGCGAAATCCATAAACTTGCTTGATATATAAATATGATTTTTCCCCAGAGATTTCGCCCTTTCCCCCTCCTGCTCACAACTCTCCTCATAGGTCTTCCCTCCCACATCTCTACCGCCCCCCAGTTCCCCTTTCAACCCATCTGGCAAAAAGGCATAACCTACGTCCAAGCCGACCAACTCAGCGCAGATTTCTCAACCCCTCAATCCTACGATTCACTCTGCCACTTAAAGCGCAAAATCGGCGCCGAGTGGATCTCCCTCATCCCTCTTGGCCACCAGTACACCTACGATTCGCCCAACATCTTCCTCAATCAAGACCCGCCCGACGAGCACTCGCGCCAGGCCATCCGCCAGGCCCACCAGTTGGGGCTCAAAGTCATGCTAAAACCACATATATGGCTGCAAGACCGCAGCGATGAAAAATGGCGGGGCGCCATAGATATGCACAGCCCACAAGACTGGCAGCGCTGGTTTGCCGTATATCAGCGCTTTATCCTGCACTACGCCCGCCTGGCCCACGCCGAACGGGTTGAACTCTTCTGCGTGGGCACCGAACTGACCAACCCCGCCCTCTCGCACCCCCAAAAATGGCGCCAACTCATCGCCCAGGTGCGCGCCCACTATTCCGGCCCGCTGACCTATGCCGACAATTGGTGGGAAGAATACGACCGCATCGCCTTTTGGGATGCCCTCGATTACATGGGGGCAACGCCTTCTTTCCGCTCAGCCAAACCGACGCTGTGACCCTGCGCCAAAGCGCCGCCCACATTGCGCAGCAAACCGCCCGGGTCCACCACCTTACCGTCAAGCCCGTGCTCTTCACTGAGGTGGGTTTTAAAAGCATCCGCGGCGCCACAGTGGCGCCCCTGGATCTGGGACCAGACGCGGCGCGCCGTCGTCGACCTTACCGAACAAGAGCGCGCTTATAGAGCCATACTCGAAACTTTCTGGCACCAGCCCTGGTTTTACGGCATGTATTGGTGGAAGTGGTACAGCAATCCGCGCAGCGGTGGGGCGCGCCACACGGGGTTTACCCCGCAGCGCAAGCCGGCGGAACAAGTGCTCGCCGAGTGGTATGGGAAACCTGTTCCCACCCAATGAGCCTCATTTTCTAAATTTATACTTCAAAATAGGGGATTGAACCTCCAAAGCCCTCTTTAAATGCTTTAGGTGGAACTTTTTTCACACCAATCCAGCACTATTTTCCCCATTTTTTTTGCTCGCAGATTTCTTCCTTCCACATCTTGTATCTCTCGATTTAAACGCCGCAAGATAACGCGATTATTCCCACAAAAAAACACTTGATATTACATTGTATTTTTTTAAAAATTTTATCAACTTAAATTACTGTTTATAAAAACCTTGTTGTTCGTGTGTAAATTTTCCCATCCAGGTTGGCACAGGCCTTGCTAATACGAAGGGCAGACAGGTCATCCTCCCTGTTTAAGGGATCCGAAGGCAAAGGTTCTCCCCCCTCTTCCGTCTGTCTCTCCTCGCGCAGACGGAGCCTTCGGGTCCCACTTTTAATCCACGGAGATCAAAACGTATGCGACGCTTCAAAAGAAATACCAATCTCGGCGTCTACCTGCTCATCGCCCTGACTTGCTGCCTTTTTACGGTGGGAATAGAAATAACGACCCAGGGCACGGCTAGCTTCCGCAGTTTTGCCGAGCGCTAACTTGAAGACGCCGTGCGCAACGCCGTAAAAGCCGAAGTCCAACAATATGCCCGGGAACAACAGCAATGAACCCGCTTACCGACATGCCCTTGGAACGCAATGCCACCAACCACCTTTATGGCTACGAGAACAGAATTCGCTTTTAACATATTGGTCATCGCCCTCTGCGCCCCCTCGGCGCTGTTCATAGACCTCACAGCGCAGCAGTCCGAACGCCTGGAGAGTTACGCCCAGCGCCAATTGGAATCCGTCGCCCAAACCACAGAACAACCCCTGGCCCAAACGCCTGAATAACCCCACTGTCAAAGAAGCATTTTGATGGGCTTACGTTGGTACACCTCGCAGCTGGATATCTTGCCCCTCGAAAGTAAGAAGCGTTTAACCCAGCAACTCATGCGCTCAGTGCGACGCGGCGACCTCCCCTCCCGGAAGGAGTGGAAGTCCACCATCCAACGCGCCGGCGGTATGCATTTCCGCTGAGACCCATCCACTAGACGCAATGACCAGGGGGCGTCGGTTTCACGGCAGAAACCGACGCCCCCTTTTTTCTTTTTAGAATTTAAATGGCCTCTCTACACCCGCTCTTCGCCCCCGGCCCAGCGCGGAAATAATTCGTGTTCTATTTGCAGCAAATTGCACACACGCCCCGCAATAAAATCGCCCAAATCGTCAAAATTCGCTGGTTTTTGGTAGAAGGCCGGCATCGCCGGTACAACAATCGCTCCCGCCTGCGCCACCGTTGTTAAATTGTTCAATTGGATCAAATTCAGCGGCGTTTCACGCGGCACCAGCACCAGGGGCCGGCGCTCTTTGAGCGCCACGTC
>CAXGRO010000098.1:0-12896 GCA_964012055.1 uncultured bacterium | reverse complement strand
CCGGTGGCGCCGCCTAGACTTCCCAGGATAAAGCGGGTGTCCATAACGCCGATGGCCACCGGGTGGCCGCCCAGGCGTCCGACGCCGGTGTAGATCCCTTCGTTCATGGAGCTAGCTTTTTTGGCGTCTTTGAGGCGGTCGGTGTAACGCTTGGTGTCTTTGAATTTGAGCGGGTCGACGGCGGTGAGATTGGCGTCGAGTTCTTCAAAGGTACCGGCGTCGATGAGCAGGTCGACGTATTTTTCGTGGCCGATGGCGTTGTGGTGGCCGCAGGCGCTGCAGATGTTGAGGTTGCGCTCGAGCGTTGCTTTGGGTTCGGGGTGGCCGCAAGATTTGCATTTGGACCACACCTCTTCGGCGACGTCGCGGCGGATGCGCGTTTGGATTCCCTCTTTGATACGGGTGAACCAGTTCATTGTCTGCCCCCTTACACCAGGCCGCGGCGGCGCAGACCGGCAAAAGTGATGCCGGCCGTTACCAGCAGGCCCACCGAGGCGACGACGGCCGGTTTAAGGCGGGTGCGCGAAGCGGGTGCCGCAAGGGGCGGTGGCGGCGACGGGGCTACGGCTTGCAACACCTGGTCTGCGGCGGTTTGGGCGTCGGGCAGAGGCCCCGGTTCGAGGCTGGCGCCAGCCAGGGCAGAGATTTGCTCCAGGCGGTAGACTTCGCTTTGCAGGCGGGGGTCAAAGACCAGGTCTTCGCTCAATTCGGCGGCCCGGTAGGCGTCCAATTCGCCGTCGATATAGGCGGACAGATTAACCCCTGTTTTTTTTCTTTTCCACGGCAGTAAGCTCATCGTTTGCTCCGTCGGTATAATTTTTAGAATAAATCGCTGTGTTCTAATCTTTTTAACAGTTTCTTGCGGGCGCTGTAAATGCGCGAACTCACGGTGCCCAAGGGGATGTCGAGGATGCGGGCGATTTCTTCGTAAGAGAGATCGTCAAAGCTGTTGAGCACCAAGACCTGGCGCAGCGGTTCGGGCAATTCGTCGACCATTTGGCGCAGGCGGCGCTGGTTTTCCCGGGAAATGCACAGCGATTCGGGCGTCTCGAATATGGGGACGGCATCACCCGGCTCTTCCTCTGGTTCGGGATTGCGGCGGTTGAGGCCCAGCCGGTGCCAGGCGGTGCGCGCCCGGTCGCGCCGCCGGTTGAGGCTGAGGCGTAAAACGATGCGCAAAATCCAGGTTTTAAGCGATGCTTCGCCGCGAAAACCATCCAACGCATGGTAAATTTTGACAAAGGCGTCCTGCACCACTTCTTCGGCATCCTGGCGGTTGTTGAGGGTCTTGAAGGCCAGGCTATAGGCGAGCGGGTGGTATTCGCAGACCAGGGCGCGAAAGGCCTCGCGGTCGCCGGCTACAATGCGGCCGATGCGCTGATCTTGGCGCGCCTGGTCGGCGCTGGCGTAGATTTTAAATTCTCGTTTGTCGGGCCGTCGCATATACATATAAATCAAAGACACCAAGTTATTCTGAGTTATTTGCGTTTTAAATAAAAATACCTGGTTTGGGGCTGTAACACAATTGGCACAAAAGTGCTATGGCGATGTAATAAAAGCCGCCTACTCTTTTTAAATCCACCTAGTTGTCGCACATGGAGATGCGTTGACACGGGGGGGATGGAGTCCCTACATTTCACCTCTTAATGAAATTATCTGTATTCATTCCCACATTGTGATAAATTGAGCTATGGGACAAAAGTTACTGCTCCTATTGTGCCCGATTCTGTTGTTTAGCTGCCTTGCCAATCGGGTGGCGGCCGCGGAAGTTAGCGTCGCCGATTCAATTAAAAAATATCGCTTTTTGGCCAGAACCAGCCGCGAAAAAAACGATTTTGTCGCGGCCACTGGCTATTACGGCGAATACCTCAAATACGAGACCCAGCCCAAACGGCGCAAGCTGGCACTGTATTATTTAGGTCGCATGCATTACAAAAATAAACAACCGGCTGCGGCGGGCCAGGCCTTCTTGCAGGTCGTGGAGTTGGATTCCCTGCACATCAACTCCAACCTCATGCTTTACGAGGCGTTTAAGGCCAGCCACCCCGATACCGCCGCCCGCGCCCTGGAACGGGTTTTGATCGCCAAACCCGCAGACGCTAAAAACCGGCGCAAACTGGCCGACTTCTACCGTCGCCAAAATCGCGTCCAGGAGGCAATTTCTCACTATGTCGACCTGGCCGAAGCGGGACACGACGCCGTGGTGCTCTACGAATTGCTGGCCAATCTCTACCAGGATTTGGGCGACTCCAACCAGGCTTTGCAGTGGCGGCGGCGTTTGGCTGCAGCGCAGGGCATGTCGGGCCAGCAGGGCGGGCTGGAAACGCTGGAGTCGGTGGCGGAATTGGAAATTGAGTCGGGCGATGTGCAAGCGGCTTTTAACACGCTGATACGATTGGCAGAACTCGATTCGCTCAACCGCTTTTCCTACTACAACCGCATCGCCGGTTTGGGAGAAAAGACCGGCGATAAAAAAATGCAATTGGCGGGCCTGGAGGGCAAAGTCGAGGCGTCATCCAAAGATCTAGAGAGCCTGGCCGGTCTGGTTGAATGGCACTTGAACGCGGACGACCGAGCGGCGGCACAGCAGTGGCTCGACCGCGGCTTGCGCGTCGACGCCACCCACGCTCACTTGCAATTACTCCAGGGCGATTTGCTGACCCTGGAAGGTAGGGAAGAGGAAGCCGTTGCCGCCTTTGAAAAAGCCAAAGCCGATCCGCTTTGGCAAGCTATTGCCCAGCAGCGCATCTGGCAGTTGCGTCCCCCCGAGACGGAGGAGGAGAAGTTGAAGAAAGCCTTTTTTGGCGGGGGCGATAAGAAAGAAGAATAGCGAGTAGAAATAGGCGTTTTTCCAGGGGAAGAGCGCTCTAGTTTTTGACCAGGAGGCATTATGGACGAACTTTTTTTAGACGGCGGATGGGCCATGTATCCCCTGGCTTTTCTGCTGATTCTCGGCATTGGGTTTGCCATCGAGCGAGGGATTAATCTGTGGCGCGCGGCTATCGATGCCGAGAAATTTTTCGAAGACTTGGAGCAGGCCCTCAAAACCGGTGGTCCCGATAGCGCCGCCCAACTCTGTTCAGAGACGCGCGGTCCGGTGGCGTCGGTGATTCACGCTGGTCTGCTGCGCCTGCACCGCGGCGTTGAAAGCGTTGAGAAAGCCATCGAAAACTCCGGCGCCGTGGAGATGGCCTTTTTGGAAAAGGGCATGGTGTGGCTGTCGACGGTGGCCAATCTGGCGCCCATGGTCGGTTTTTTGGGCACGGTAAGCGGTATGATTAACGCCTTCCAAACCATAAAAGAAAAAGGCGACGTGGTGCCCTCCGAAGTGGCCGGCGGTATTTCCGAGGCCCTGATTACTACTGCCGCCGGCCTCATTGTCGGCATCATCATCCAGTTTTTCTATAATTGCTTCGCTTCGTGGATTGACAAGATCATTGCTGATATGCAGGAGCACACGGCGGCCTTTATCGACGTGCTGTCGGAAATGGTCCACCAGGGCCAGTTGGAAGACGGAGGCCAGGCGTGATTGAGCCCAGGCAAAAGCGGGTGATGCCGGAGATTCCCACGGCTTCGATGGCGGATATTGCCTTTCTGCTCATCGTCTTTTTTTTGGTGACCACCACGATGAACCAGGACAAGGGGCTGTCGCTGCACCTGCCGGGCATGGGCGAGACCAAGGAAGTGCAACAGAAGAATATTTGCAACATCTGGATCAACGACCAGGACCAGATCGCCTTCTTTGAGGAGGGCGAGTTGACAACGGTCGATTTTGCCAATCTGCGCCCCGAAGTGGAGCGGCGCTTGGCGGCCAATGCCAACTTGATTATCTCGCTCAAAGCTCAGCGCGGCTCCACCTACCGCATGTTTGTCGACGTGCTGGACGAGCTAAAATTGTCCGGCGCCCAGCGCATTTCTATCGCCGAACCGGAAGCCCAGCAATGAAATTTGTGCGCAAATCCAAAGTGGCCAACGCTATTCCTACCGCTTCCATGGCAGATATTTCTTTTTTGCTGCTGGTATTTTTTATGGTTTCCACTGTTTTTGTGCGCAACCGCGGTCTGCCGGTGGAGTTGCCCGACGCCGAAAAAATTGAAAAGCTCGAGAGCCGTCGCCACGTCACCAGCATCTGGATTAACCGCCAGGGCAATATCTGCGTCGACTGCAAAGACTCGTACGACGCTCGCAATATTGTGCCGCTGGATCAGGTGGGCGCCAAGATATACCAGAAATTGACAGACAACCCGCGCCTCATCATTATGGTCAAGGCCGACGCCGATGCCGATTTTGGCCTGGTGTCGGACGTGTTGCAGGAATTGCGCAAGGTGGAGGCCCTGCGCGTCAATTTTGCCACCGACCGGGAGCAGCAGTAATGATTCGCGGCAAGAGTCCCGAGGCCAATCTCAAGCGCACCTACGGCAAGGTTTTGTGGATCTGTATAGGAATTTCCACGGTTGCAAACTTGGCCTTTATATTTTTGATGCCCAAACTTGGCGCCAAAGCCTACAAAGCGCCGCCACAGCCCATTATCATCGAGCTGGAGGAAATTCCCGAGACGCGCCAGGAGCGCAAGCCGCCGCCGCCGCCGCGGCCCGCCGTGCCCATTGCCACCGACGATACCAATGTGCCCGACGACGTCACCATAGAAATTACCGATCTCGATCTCGACCTCGACGATTTGGCGCCGCCCGCCCCGCTGGAGGACGTGGAGGAAGAGGTCGAATTGGAGGAAGAAGAAGAAGAGGTGGTAGATATTTGGAGTGTGGAAACGCCCCCCAAAGAGACCAAGACGGTGGTGCCGGAATATCCGGAAATTGCCCGAAAAGCCGGTTTGACTGGTTTGATTGTAGTGGTGGTTCAGCTGGATAAGCAGGGCAAGGTGGAAAAGATTCTCCAGGTGATTGGCGAACCTAAAGTTTTTCACGAGTCGGCCAAAGCGGCGGCGAAGCAATGGGAATTTACGTCGGCTATCCAGAACGACAAGCCGGTGCGCGTGCGGGTGCAGATTCCCTTTAAATTTCAATTGGAATAGCTCGTAGGTGAAAAGAAAGTGTTTGCCATATCTCCCTGTTTTTCTTATTCTAAAGTAATCCCCCCAACGGCCAGTCCCCGCTCTCCCCGGCAAGGTCTTCACCCCGATGCTGCGCCCGTCGCACATCGTCATTTTATGCGCGAGGTTCTGCATGCGTTGTCCCTATTGCGACCACGAAGAAGACAAGGTCGTGGATTCGCGTTCGTGCCGGGAGGGATTGGCCATCCGGCGGCGGCGCGAGTGTCTCCACTGTGCCAAACGCTTCACCACCTACGAATACATCGAAAACGTGCCGCTCACCATCATTAAGCGCGACGGGCGGCGCGAGCCCTTTGACCGCGGCAAATTGCTCGAAAAGATCCAATTGGCCTGCTACAAAACCACGGTATCGGTGGAGCAGATCGAAGCATTGGTCGATCGCGTAGAGGGTGAATTGGGCAATTTGGCCGACAAGGAAATACCCAGCAAAAAAGTGGGCGAATTGCTCATGGAGCATTTGCGCGCCCTCAATGAAGTGGCCTATGTGCGCTTTGCCTCGGTCTATCGCCAGTTCAAAGACAAGAGCGATTTTGTGCGCGAACTCGAACAACTCACCAATTAAAAAATCCCTTTTTTGGCTCCTGCCAGGCGCCAAATTTTTTTCGAAAAAACTGCTTGACAAGCGCGTTGGACCCCCTATATTTGGGTGTGTAACAGATACAAGATATTGTGCAGTAAGTTAATTGATCCCTTATATAGTGTATTTTAAGGGTTCTATATTTTTTCTCTTCCCCACCTGCCAAAAATCCTTGTAAACACGCAACTTGTTCCAATTTCTTGCGGTATCTCCCAATCGCAAAATTGGACTTTTTCGCCCTAAATGGGAGGGTATAATGGCGTCTGATCGACCTAAACAAGCTTCTGTAGAAACCCCGGCGGGGGTGCATCGCCTTGAGGATCTGCTGGCCCAACTCGAAGACCATGGGCTCAAGCGCAACGGCCACGACGAATTGCTGGCCCAGGCCGCTGATGCCGAAACTTACTACGGTGACAATACGCTGGCCGTGGACGTATTACGCAATAAATACCTGGCTCCAGGGGAAACGGGTCCACTGCAAATGTGGGACCGCATCGCCCGGGCTATGGCTTCGGTGGAAAAGGATAAGGAATACTGGTACGACCGCTTTTTTTCTTTGCTACTCGACTTCAAATTTATTCCCGGTGGGCGCGTCATGCACGGCGCTGGCCGCGACGAGGCGCGCCGCAAACCCACTCTGTCCAATTGTTACGTCATTCCCATCGAAAAAGATAGTCTAGAAGGCATCTATCGCTGTTTGAGCGAGTCGGCCATGGTCTACCGCACCGGCGGGGGCGTGGGCACCGACCTGTCCATCCTGCGCCCCAAGGGCGCCCCGGTCAACGCCACGGTAGACGCCTCGCCCGGTTGCACCGCTTTTATGAACTTGCTGAGCGAGAGTACCAACGCTGTCTCCCAGGCCGGGCGCCGCGGTGCTTTGATGCTGACCTTGCGGGTGGACCACCCCGATATTGAAGATTTTATCACGATTAAAAACGACGCCAATCGCACCAAAGTACAATACGCCAATATCAGCGTACTGGTGACGCACGAGTTTATGCAGGCCGTGCTCGACGACACAGATTTTGAGCTGCGCTGGGGCGGCCAGGTTTACCGCACGGTGCAGGCGCGCCAGCTGTGGAATAAGATTATCACCAATGCACATGCTTCCGCCGAGCCGGGCATCATTTTTTGGGACACCATGCGGGAATACCACAACGTTGAATACGTCAACCCGCTGACTAGTACCAACCCGTGCGGTGAGCAACCCCTGGCCTCGTACACGGCCTGCAATCTGGGCAATTTAAACCTAGTGAAATTCGTGCGCCCCGACGGCACCCTGAACCACGACGATTTGGCCGAGGCCACGCGCATTGCCACGCGCTTTTTGGACAACGTCATCGAATACAATATGGACAACCACGCCTTCGACAAGATTCAGGAGGCTGTGTCCTCGGACCGCCGCGTTGGCCTGGGCATTACGGGCATGGCCGACGCCTTGGTGCTAATGAAGTGCAAATACGATTCGCAGGAAGGGTTGGATGCGGTCGGCGAAATCATGCAGACCATCTGCTACACGTCCTACGAGACCTCTATCGAATTGGCCGAGGAGAAAGGCGCTTTTCCGCTTTTCGATTGGGAGGGCATTCGCCAGAGCAAGTTCATCCAAAATTTGCCGCAGAGCCTACAAGACAAAATTGCGCAGTCCGGTTTGCGCAACTGCACTTTGATCACTATGCCGCCGGTGGGCACGGGCTCTATTGTGGCGCAGACCACCTCGGGCATTGAGCCCATTTTCTGCACCAGCTATACGCGCCGGGTCAAGCAGGAAGACGGTGAGACTTTCCGTGAATACAAAGTGTACCACCCGCTGGTGCAGCGCGTCTTTGGCGACGACGAGAATTTGCCCGACTACGTGGTCACCTCGCACGAGATCGATCCGTATTTCCGCGTCAAAATGCAGGGCGTCATTCAGCAGTACACCGACAGCAGCATATCTTCTACTATCAATTTGTCGGAAGAAATCGACGTGGAGACGGTGGCCGATATTTACATTACGGCCTATAAAGAGGGCCTCAAAGGCGTCACCGTATACCGCGAGGGCAGCCGTGAAGGCATATTGCAGACGGACGGCACCAACAAACAAGAGACACCGGCCGCAACGACGGAAGAAGCGGCGCCGGCCGAGGACCATTTTCTGCACAAGCGGCGCCGGCCCACGGTGACGCGTGGCGTCACCGAGCGCATTCGCACCGGCGAGGGCAATATCTACGTGACGATGAACGAGGACGAGTTCGGCTTGTGCGAAGTGTTCAGCGCCATCGGCAAGGCGGGGGGCAATGCGGCGGCGCAGTCGGAGGCCATCAGTCGGCTCATTTCGCTGGCCCTGCGTTCCGGCATTGATCCGCAGGAAGTCATCGACGAGTTGAAGGGCATTTCCGGCCCCACTCCGGTGTGGGAGGACGGTGAACTCATTCTCTCGACGCCGGACGCCATTGGCAAGGCGATTGAGCGCTATTTGCAGCGGCGCACGGGCGATATTCCCGCCGCCGAGACCGAAGCTCCGGCCGCCCTGGTCGCGGAAGCACCGCCGGCCCAGGTAGCTGCGGGCGGGGCTAAGACCCTGACGACCTGCCCGGAGTGTGGTTCCACAGTGGCGCACGAGAACAGTTGTCTGACATGCAAACATTGCGGTTGGTCCAAGTGTTGATATCGCGGACTTGAGAGGCGGGAGAGCGCGGTTGCCGGAGGCGGCGGCCGCGCTCTTTCTTTTTCCTCTAACTAACGTCTACGTCCAATACTAGATTGTCGTAGGCCAATTCTACTCCGTTGGGCAGTTCGGCGTTGGTGGCGTGGTGGTCCAATTCGTGGGCAATGTGGGTTAGATAGGTTTGGCGCGGTTTGAGGATTTTTACTACTTCGAGGGCCTGGGCCACATTAAAGTGAGTGGGGTGTTCTTTGTAGCGCAGGGCGTCGAGGACGAGGATGTCTAAACCTTGCAATTGGTCCATGGATTCTGCGGGTATTGCGTTACAGTCGGTAGCGTAGGCAAAGGGGCCAAAGCGAAAGGCGAGGACGGGCAGGTGGCCGTGGTAGACGGTAATGGGTTGGATGGAAAGGTCCAGGATGTCGAAGGGGCCGTCAATCAGGTGGAGCGCGAGTTGCGGCAGGGCGCTTTTATACGCAGAGGATTCAAACGCGTAGTCGAAGACGCGTTCAATGCGCTCCAGGGTGGGTTGATTGCCGTAGCAGGGTAGGGGGGCCCGGCGCTCAAAGCAGTAGGCGCGCACGTCGTCGAGGCCGTGCAGGTGGTCGGCGTGGCCGTGGGTGAAAAGCACGGCGTCTACGCGATCGATGTGGTGGGTCAGGGCCTGGGTGCGCAGGTCGGGGGTGGCGTCTATTAGAATAGAGTGGTCGCGGTGTTGCAGCCACAGGGAACAGCGCAGGCGTTTGTTTTGGGGTGCGGCGGAAGTGCAGACGGGGCAGTGGCAGCCGATGCGCGGCACTCCCACCGAGGTGCCTGTGCCCAAGAAGGTTACCTTCATTGCGGCTTCACGGCTTCACGGCTGGGCGATGGGGGTTTTGCGGGGTAGGGTGAGAATGTCGGGTCCGTCTTTGGTGATGGCTACGGTATGTTCAAAATGGGCGGTGGCCGCCCCGTCTTCCGTTGTGGTGGTCCAGCCGTCGTCGGCTGTGAGCAACTCGGCGCTGCCCATGCTAACAATGGGTTCGATGGCAAAAACGTAGCCGGGCCGCAGGCGCGGGCCCTTGCCGGGGCGACCGTAGTTGAGGATGTGCGGTTCTTCGTGTAATTGGCGGCCAATGCCGTGGCCGCCGTATTTGCGCACTATAGTTAAGTTGCGGTTTTCGACGTGGCGCTGGATGGCGTGGGAAATGTCGGAGAGGCGGTTGCCAACGCGGGCCTGGTCGACACCCAGGTCGAGGCAGGTGCGCGTGGTTTCGAGCAAGTGCTCAAGCTCGGGGCCAATGGCGCCGACACCTATAGTAAAGGCGCCGTCGCCAAAGTAGCCGTCCAATTGCACGCCAACATCGACGCTGAGAATGTCGCCGTTGCGCAAGCGCCGTCCGCTGGGAAAGCCGTGCACGGTTTCGTGGTTGAGCGAGGCGCAGATGGTGGCGGGAAAGCCGTGGTAGCCCTTAAAGGCCGGTTGGGCTCCGCAGGAGCGAATGGTTTCCTCGGCCAGGGCGTCCAGTTCGGCGGTGGCAACGCCGGGGGCGATGGCCTGTTCGATGACTTGCTGAACCTGGAAAACGATCTGACAACTGGCGCGAATGCGCTCAATTTCGTCGGGTTGGCGTTTGGCGATCATGGTTTTTTGCAGAGGTTAAATTGGCGTAACATCCATGTTATGAAAGGGATGCGCAGAGGTTTTGTCAAGAAAATAGGACGATTTGCACTAGTTGGCCCTCTTGCATATATTGGTAAAAATCCGCGTTCACATCGTCTCGGCGTTGTGCTACAAGTCGAGCGGTTGAGTGAAAAGTGCAGTATTTAGCCTCATATTAGATTGATAAAAGTTTTATATAAAGGAGCAAAATGGGCAAGTCACTGGTGGTAGTCGAATCTCCGGCTAAAGCCAAGACGATCAATAAAATTCTGGGCAAGGACTTCGTCGTCAAATCGTGCATGGGCCACGTGCGCGACTTGCCGCCCAAAGAATTGGGCATAGATATCGACAACGACTTTAGGCCGCGCTACGTAACCATACGCGGTAAGGGCAAGATCCTCACCGAATTGCGCAAGGCGGCGCAGAATGCCGACACCATTTATCTGGCCACCGACCCCGACCGCGAGGGCGAGGCTATCGCCTGGCACGTAGCCCACGCCATTGCGCGCAAGGACGATACCATTCAGCGAATAATGTTCAACGAGATCACGCCCAAGGCGGTGAGCGAGTCGCTAGCGCAAGCCGGCGAACTCGATCTCAAAAAGGTCGACGCCCAACAGGCGCGGCGTGTGCTTGACCGCCTGGTGGGCTACGAGATCAGCCCGCTGCTGTGGAAGGTCATCCACTCGGGGCTGTCGGCCGGCCGGGTGCAATCGGTGGCGCTGCGCATCCTTTGCGACCGCGACCGCGAGATCGAGGCCTTTGAGCCGGTAGAATACTGGTCCATCGACGCGCTAATGGGTCGCCAGGTTGGCGATCCCTTCAAGACCAGTCTGGTGCAGTATCGTGGCGACAAGATCGAAATTGCCAGCGAAGAAGAGGCCGGCCACATCGTCGCCGAATTGGAACAGCAGCAGTTTGGCGTCAGCGACATCAAAAAGCGCCAGCGCACCCGGCGTCCGGCGCCGCCTTTTACCACCAGCACCCTGCAGCAGGAGTGTGCCCGGCGTTTGCGCTTTTCGGTCAAGCGTACCGACGCGGTGGCGCAGCAGCTCTACGAAGGCATAGAAATTGAGGGCGAAACGCGCGGTTTGATTACCTATATGCGCACCGACTCGGTGCGCGTGTCGGACGACGCCATCGCCGACGTGCGGGCTCAGATTCCCAAATTCTACGGCGACGACTATTTGCCCGAGGAGCCCAACGTCTACAAAACCAAGGGCAGCGCCCAGGATGCACACGAGGCCATTCGGCCGACCTCCGTGGAGTTGCATCCCGACGATTTAAAGGACTTGCTGACGCACGATCAGGTGCGCGTCTACGAACTCATCTGGAAGCGCTTTGTGGCATCGCAAATGAAACCGCAGATTCTCGATATCACCACTATCGAAATCGAGGCGGGCGACTACCTGTTGCGGGCCACCGGTTCCATTGTCAAATTTGCCGGTTTTGCCGAGGTCTACAGCGAGAGCAAGGACGATGAGGACGAGGAGAAAATCAATACGGTGCCGGCCGATATCGCCAAGGGCGACGCTCTGCAATTGCGCGAAGTTTTGCCCGAGCAGCATTTTACCAAACCGCCGCCGCGCTATACCGAAGCCTCGCTGGTAAAGCAGCTGGAGGCCGAGGGCATTGGCCGGCCCAGTACCTACGCACAGATCATCACCACGCTGCAAGATCGCGAGTACGTGGAAAAGATCGATAATCGCGCCTTTATTGCCACCGAGCGCGGCCACACGGTGAACAAATTGTTGGTGGAGACTTTCCCCCACATCTTCAACGTCGAGTTCACCGCGCAAATGGAAGACAAGTTGGACCGCGTTGAAGAGGGGGATGACAATTGGGTGGATACAGTGCGCCAGTTTTACGCTTCGTGGGAAGACCATTTAAAAAAGGCCAACGAGCGCCGCCGCGAATTGAAACAGGCGTTACAGGAAGAGTCCGACGTGGTGTGCGAGGAGTGCGGCCGCAATATGGTGATCAAATGGGGCCGCAACGGTCGCTTTTTGGCCTGCCCGGGGTATCCCCAGTGCAAGAACACCAAACCCTTAGAGGAGGAAGGCGAACCTGTACAGGTCGACGAAACCTGTGCCGAGTGCAGTGCTCCCATGGTGGTCAAAACAGGTCGCTACGGCCGCTTTTTGGCCTGCAGTCGTTATCCTGAGTGCAAGAGCGTTAAGCCTTTCTACTTGGGTATCGTTTGCCCAGAAGACGATTGCGGCGGTCAATTGGTAGAAAAAATGTCGCGCAAGGGCAAGGTGTTTTACGGCTGCGATAATTGGCCCGATTGCAAATTCGGCAGCTGGGACAAGCCGGTGGATCGGGCTTGCCCCACCTGCGAAAACCCGCTGCTCTTCGAAAAAAGCAGCCGCAGCGGGCCCACCACGCTCTATTGCAGAGTGTGCAAGTCGGAACTAGAGGCGGCTCCAGACGAAGCACAGGAAGAGCCGGCGGCGGAATTGGTGGCCGAGTAGGGGGGCTCGGCCCCTGTTTTCTCACTTTCTGAATTCACAGCAACTGACAGACAGGCGACTTTATGGCCGGCGGTATTGAGAGGCGGTTGGCTTCCTCTTCCACGGTAGAGGAGGGCATCGCTCATTTTTTGATGTACCTGGAAAAAGAGCGCAACTACGCCCGCTACACCCTGGAGGCGTACCGTTGCGATTTGCAGCAATTTGCCCGCTTTCTCTATCCGCGCAGTGACAACACGCGGTTGGCCTTGGTGGCGGTGCAACGCGAGCAGGTGCGCGATTTCCTAGAAGAGTTAGAGCGCCGCAACCTCAAGCTCAGCACCGTGGCGCGCAAGTTGGCAGCGGTGCGCTCCTTCTTTCGCTATTTGTGCCGCGAGCGCGTTTTGCCCGGCAGTCCGGCCAGCGGCGTGGGCGGTCCCAAAGTTGGGCGCCGGCTGCCGTCTTATCTGAAATTGGAGCAGGTGGAGGAGGCGATCGGCTTGCCGCCG
>CAXGRO010000097.1:0-12916 GCA_964012055.1 uncultured bacterium | reverse complement strand
GTCGACGACAAGCGCCAGGTGGCCAATGACCGCTATCCGGTGGAGGAATTGTTCGCCGAATTGCGCCAGCACCAGGCCCTGGTGGTGCCCCACATCGGCGGCCGGCCGGCCAATTTACAGTTCCACGACCCCGAGCTGGAGCCCGTCATCGAAATCTACTCGGCCTGGGGGCAGTTCGAGTGGCTGCTGCGCGAGGCCATCGAGCGCGGTTATAAAGTAGGTTTTAGCGGCGGCAGCGATGACCACAAGGGGCGGCCCGGGGCCAGCTATCCCGGCAGTTCCTCTTTTGGCGTGTACGGCGGCCTCACCTGCATTCTGGCCACCGAATTGACCCGCCAGGGCATCTGGCAGGCACTCAAGGCGCGGCGCTGCTACGCCACCAGCGGCCAGCGCATTGCCCTGGACGCGCGCGCCGACGGCCACTGGATGGGGGAAGAATATGAAGCCTCTGGTCCACCGCGTTTTGAGATAAGGGCACAGGGCACGGCGCCCATCGAAGAAATTCAGCTGTGCCGCGGTCTGGAGACCATTTACACCTTCCCAGAGCACGTTGAGCGCGACCGCCGGCGTTTGCGGGTGGTGTGGAGCGGCGCCCGCATCAAAGGCCGGGCTCGCATCGCCCGCTGGGATGGTGAAATGCGCCTGGAAAACGGACAAATTACTGCGGCACAAGAATATGCGTTCGATAGTGCCAACGAGGGCATCAGCTCCCAGAGTGAGACGCACATCGCCTGGAAATCGGTGACTTCGGGAGATGAGGACGGCGTGATACTCGATATAGAGGCAGGGGACGGGGCCAAACTGCATTTTCACAGCCCAATTATCGATTTTGAGCTGGCGCTGGTCGATTTGGGCGACGAGGCGGCTGTTTTTGCCGCAGGTGGGGTGGATCTGCAGGTCCAGGTAGAATATCTCCCGCTGGGATTGGGCCAGCGGGAGTGCCATTTTACCTATGTCGACGAAGCCCCACCGGCCTGTTGCACGCCCTATTACGTGCGGTTGACCCAAAGCGATGGGGCGCGCGCCTGGAGCAGTCCGTTCTATATTTGCACGAGTAATTGAAAAAAGCTGGAGGGTTTTGTCGGTTTGCCGACATAATGGGGAAGGTCGTCGCGCCGATCCCACGCGATGGCTGTTTACTCTGAGTGGTAAAGTCAGATCTCCCCGATCGGACTTTATTTTTTTATGGAATTAATTGAGCGCCAACGCCTGCTCTACGGTGCTTTTAAATTCGTCGAGGCGGATGGTTTTTTTCAAAATAGCGTGCACGCAATCGGGGTTGTTCTGCGCAATATCTTCGTCGACCCAGGCAGAAATGATGACGATGGGCACATCGTCGCCGCGGTCGCGGACCATGAAGAGCAAATCCTCGCCGCTGGCCTGGCCCGGCATGCGCAGGTCCAACAGGATGAGGTCAAAGCTCTCGCGGCCCAAAATCTCCAGGGCCTGGTCGGCGTTGCGCGCTTCCACCGCCACATACCCCTCCTGGTCGAGCAGGCGCAGTAGCAGAGAGCGGATCTGGTCTTCGTCTTCGACGACGGGAATTCTGGCGGTTTCTTCTGGCATAATCAATACTGTGGACACTTTTTGTAAGTCATTGATAAATAATGGCTTAGGTAAATAGATATTGAAATTCGTAACTTATTGATAAATAATCACTTACGAATTTCAACCTTACAAAAATCCGCTCAAAATCGAAAAAGTGTCCACAGTATTGATAATATCAACCTGTGCGAAAAAATATAGATGCTCAATTCTGCTTGGGCAAGATGACCAACGCGCCTATTCGGGCTGGTTGGTCGCGGCGCAGCGGAAACCCAATTCGCCGGTGGCGGAAGTGGGGTTGGTGCGAATGCGCACCGTGGCGGTCAGAGCGTTTTCAAAACTCACCACCCAATTGCCGCCGCGGCCGACTCGTTCGATGCCCTCTGTAGGGCCCTGGGGGTCCTGGGGCGGATCGTCGGGATTATTTTGGTTTTCATACTGACGCCGCGCGTAGAGGTCGTTGGTCCACTCCGACACATTGCCCCCCATATTGTGCACTCCGTAAAAGCTGAGACCCGAAGGGTAAGTTCCCACTTCAACCGTGCTGCCTATTCTGCTCAGCCCAAAGTTGAGTAGCGTGTCGTTGGGGGCGGAATCTCCCCAGGCAAGACGACGCCCGTCCGTGCCGCGGGCCGCCTTTTCCCATTCCGCCTCGGTGGGCAGGCGTTTACCCGCCCATTCGCAGTAGGAGCGGGCTTGTCCCCAGTCGACACAGTTGATGGGGTGGTTTTGCCGGTCGTTTTTGCCGGCGTTGCAGCCAACCCCGTCGCCGGCCGCAAGGCAAGCGCTGTCGTCGTCTACACAGGCCTGGTAGGCAGCCACGGTGACCTCAAATTTGTCGATCCAATAGGTGCTCATCGAGACCGGGTGCGGCGGTTTTTCGTCGTCTTCGCCCTGTTCGGTCCCCATGGTGAAAACGCCTTCGGGAATTTCGATCATGCCGCCCTGCTCAACAAAAACCTGGTCGAGTACCAGGATGGTTACAACATCTTGAATGCTGAGGCCCTCGTCGTCCTCGACTATTAGGCCAAAGACGTATTCACCCGCCACCGGTGGAATAAAGCTGGGCTGTGCCACCGTCGAATCGGAGAGCGCGATATTGGGGCCGGGGGTTTTGCCGATGGACCAGTAGAATTTGAGGTCTTCGTCGGCGCCGTCGGGGTCGGTGCTGGCGCTGCCGTCGAGCAACACCTGCGTGCCCACCTGCACTTGCTGATCGTCGCCGGCGTTGGCCACCGGCGGCGCATTGTCGGAAAGTTGTACCAGGATGGAGACCTCGGTGCTGTGGCTCAACTGGCCGTCCGATACAGTAAGGCGTATGAGGTAGGTGCCGCTGGTGGTGGCGATAAAACTGGTTTGTGCGGCGCTGGGATCGGCCAATTCCACTTCCACCGACTCGGGGGCCGACAGGGTTTCCCACAGGTAGGTGAGCGGGTCGCCGTCGGGGTCGGTGCTGGCGCTGCCGTCGAGAATAATAGGGTTGCCGGTGTCGACGCGCTGAGGGCCGGCCTCGGCGACGGGGGGGGTGTTGAGGCTGCCGTCGACGACAATGGAAACGCTGTCAATTGAACTGGCGCTGGAGCCGTCGCTGACGCTGAGATAAAATGTATACGTGCCCGCCGCACTTGGGATAAACTGAAAACTCACAGTGGGCGTGACAACTACCACTGTGGGGTTGTTGGGCGAGGCGCTCCACTCGTATTCCAGGCTCTCGCCGGTGGGGTCGAAGCTGGCGGAGCCGTCGACCACTACCGCTTCGCCAATGGCCGCCGTTTGGTCGGCGCCGGCGTTGGCAATGGGCGCTTCATTGGGTGCTGGCGGGGCAGGTGGGGTGCTACAGGATAAAATGCCGGCGAGCAGGAGGCAGGGGGGGAGAGTGGCAAACAGACGGCGCCGTCTTAACACGGGCAACTCCTCGTGGCCAAAATACAAAGTGCAATGTGGTCTATAAGTCCAATAATAACTGGACTCTGCATACCTGTCAATCCGGTCGTATTAAGGCCGGCCTAAAGCGGCGGCAGGGAGATGACAAAAGAATAGCTCAGGTTTATATTCAGAGAGGTAATGAGCAATACTACCACTGGACCCGATGCAAATATGAACGCGGTGCAGGAGCTAAATATTCACTCCGTCAATTTGGGCATCTTTGACGGCAAAGTGGACCACGGCGAGATCAATCTGGCGCTGACCCAGGCCCCCCGGGTTATCCTTTTTGGCGAGCAGACGCGCCTGCCCTACTTTCCTGACGATACGCGCTTGCCCAAATTGCACGCCGGCGACGATCTGGTATTGATGTTCTGGAAGGTGCTGGAAAAGATCCCCGACAATTTGCGCTATGCACTGATTGAAAGTCAGCTCAGCATCACTTTGATTCGCGGCGAAAATTTGCTGTTTTACGATAATTATCGCCGTCACCAGGCTGTGCACATCGGCCGCCGCCGCCACACCATTTACCTGTCCGAGGTGCTTTTGCACGAGGCCGCCGACAAGGGCTATGACCACTGGGCCGTGGCCGAAGGCATCATTTACGCCGGCTGGATGTTGCTCGATTTTCTGCTTTTGGTCGACCTCTTTAAATCGCACCGCAAAATGGCCCGCAAAGTGCCCAATTACCGACTGGGCGAGCCCCAATTGCTCAAGCTGATTGCACGCCACGACCTGCATCGCCGCGACAGCGCCGATAAGGGCCGCTCCGAAGTGCGCGAATTTGTCGACGCCTACAAAGGCCAATTGGTGCGCTATCGCGCCGCCGATGTGGCGGCGGCTGACCCGGTGGAATTGGCACACCAGGTGTTCGACCCGGCCAGCGAGCAGCGCTGGGCCTACGACAAGATGGAACGCATCGCCCAGGTATTTAACTACCCGCGCATGTTCCTCTTTGACCGCGACATAATTCACGGCGTCGCCTACGATTTGGCGGTGCGCCGGGGTGAGGACATTGCGCCGCAAAGTTTTGCCGACGCCCTGCACGACTACGAGGACTCGCTGCGCTTTGACCCCAAGCCACTGCTGGCCGCCTTTTGCAAAGGCGTGGTGCCCAAGCCCAGAGCGGCCTTTATAGAAAAAGTGGTGGAATTGGGCGAGCAAGGTTTGCGCGGCTATTTTGCCGCCTACCGCCAGGGCGAGGAAGCAGCACAGGAATTGGTCCACGCTCTGTGGATGTATTTGTGCTCTCTCAGTTCCGACGCGGCCGGGGTTTTTAGTCGCCTGGGGCGCTGCCGCGCCTGGGGCCGTGAGGGCCGCGCAGAAGGCGAATTCGAACGCGCCCTGTGCGGCATTTTGGTGCGCCTGGACAAAGCGCCCAATTACGCCGAACTCTCCGCCGAGGTGGCGAATATGGGCGGAGCGGCACGCGACGAATTGCTCGAGTTGATCGAGCAGCAGCGTTTGGAGGAGGAGGACGAGTGGGAGGTTTTTAAGGGCAAGAAGCAAACCATCGTTACGCGCGCCTGCGAACTATTGGAGCAAATGCAGGGGGGGGGCGACAACGGTTCCAGCGTGCCGGCGACGGGCATGGAATTACACCAAGACGAAACGATTGTGGGCATATTGCAAGACAACCCGCACCGCCACACCTCCGACCCCAGCGCTGTGCTCATGTACGTGCGCAATTACCAGCGCTCGCTCAAAGACTTTGGCCCGGGCGATCCCGACACGGGTTTCTTGCTGGCCTCTGTGCTCATTCGCCTGGACCGCTCGGAGCATTACGAATATTTGTTGGAGCAGGTGCTGCGATTGGGCACGCCGGCCCTATCGGCTATGTACAGCGTTTTTGAACAAATCCCCGAGCGCGATATGAAGCGGCGTACCATCCTCAAACAAGCGCGCATTCAGTCGGCGCAAATGCTGGCTCAAACCAGAGCTCTGGCGCGCCAGAATAGGACGCCATGAAAGTCCGTGGATACATGTGGCTGCGGTTTGGAAGCCTGGGTTTGGTGGGGGTCGTTGCCGCTTGCGCCTGGTGGGGGGGCGGCGGGGTCCGTGGCGCCAATCTGCAGGCGGCTACAACGGAACTGGCCCGGGTGGTAGCGCGCGAGGCAAACGGGGGGACGATTGCCCTGCTGCCCTGGCGCGATGGCGAGGGCGAGCGCACTGGCTATACCGAAGTGGTGGACGAATATATCGTTTCTGCGCTTTTGCAAGCCAATGTGCCAATAGAATTCGCCAATGAAAAAGGGGCAGGCAAGTGGGACGACGACGAATCTGTTCCCGCCAAAGCCTGGCGCGACCTGGATGAAGAGCGCATTGTGGGGGGGCGTCTACAGCAGGATGCCCAATGGATCTATTTGCGCTTTTTTGTTATAGACCGGGCGGAACAAGCGCTGGCCACAACGCGCACCTGGCGGCTGGCCCAGGCCGAGCTCGACCACCGCGTGGCGGCTCAGAGTCGGTTGGGTTTAGACGAGGGGCAAGTGGAGATCGCTGTAGATTTGCACTTGCTGGGGTTGCGCGATCAGGGTGGATTTCCCGAAGCGGTCGCCGTTGAGGACGGCAAGGCGCTGTTGGCCGGTGACCGGATACAGATACGTTTTACCCCCAAAGTCGACTGCGAAGTTTATGCTTTTCTCTATAGCTCGGAAGGGGCGCGCATAGATCTGGTGAGTTCGTACGTGTACGGGGGCAGGGAGCAGTATGGTCCCGGGGAAGAGCAGTGGATCGATTTAACTGAAGTGGGGCAGGTATATACCGTGTATTTGATGGCGGCGCCGCGGTTGGACGAGAATCGGGGGGAGCTTTTTGAGGAGATGAAGCGCCTGGTGGACGAAGGACAGGTGAATCGCTTTAGTGGTCTAGAGTTGCTGGACGGGCTGTTGGTGGATTATTTGCGCAAGGGGGTGGAAGGGGAAGAGGAGGTTGTGGTTCTCCGCGGCAGTGAAGGGATTGAGTTGGGCAAGAAGCAGAGTTTTATTTTAAAAGATGGAACGCCTATGGAGAGTCGTCCGGAGGAGTTGAGTGGGGCGTCGGTGTTGGCGCGGGCGATTAGTTTTGAGATTCAGTGATGTAATGTCCGTGATTTACTTTGATCACAATGCTACTACGCCGCTCAGGCCCGAGGTCTTGAAGGCGATGATGCCCTATATGACGGAGCATATAGGCAATGCGTCCAGTATTCATGGGATGGGGCAGGAGGCGCGGGCTGGGGTCGAACAGGCGCGGGGGATTATTGCCCGGTCGTTGGGGTGTGGAGAGGGTGAAATTTATTTTACCAGTGGGGGGACAGAGGCGGATAATTGGGCGATTAAGGGAGTGATTGCACGTCGCAAAGGACGCATTGTGACCACGCGCATTGAGCATCACGCGGTGTGGCATATGTGCGAGCATCTCGAAAAGCAGGGGGGCGAAGTGGTCTACTTGCCGGTGGACGAATACGGGGTGGTGGATCCGGACGACGTGCGGGGGGCGCTCGATGGGGAGACGGCGCTGGTTTCGGTGATGCACGCCAATAACGAGACGGGCAGCGTGCAACCGATTGGAGAAATTGGGGCGCTGACCAGGGCGCGCGGCATACCGCTGCACGTGGACGCGGTGCAGAGCTTTGGCAAAATACCGTTTTCCGTCGACGATTTAAATGCCGATCTGGTGTCGCTTTCGGCCCATAAGATTAATGGGCCCAAGGGGGTGGGGGCATTGTACATTCGCGAAGGGGTGGAGGTTGAAGCGCAGTCTCACGGCGGCGGGCACGAGCGCGAGATGCGGGCGGGGACGGAAAATGTGGCCGGCATTGTGGGGTTTGGGCAGGCGGCGGAATTGCGTTTGCAAGAGGGCGCGCGGTTGGAAGAGGAGATTGGGGTATTGCGGCAGCGGCTGGAGCAGGGGGTCGTCACCGCGCTGGAGGACGTGAAAGTCAACGGGCATCCACAGCGACGACTGGCCAATACCTCAAATGTGTCTTTCCACGGCGTGGAAGCGGAAGCCATTGTAATGGGATTGGATCTAGAGGGCATAGCGGTGGGAAGCGGTTCGGCGTGCTCGTCGGGCACCACCGAGCCGTCCCATGTGCTTTTGGCTATGGGGCTGGAGCCGCGTTTGGCCGCCGCCGCCGTGCGCTTCAGCCTGGGTTGGGGCAATACGGCCGCCGAAGTGGACCGGGTGCTGGACGTTTTGCCCGGCATTTTCGGGCGGCTGCGCGCAATGTCGGTGTTTTGAGATTAGCCTTGTTCCTCGGCGTCGCTCAGCCGGCGCATTTCGTTGTGCCATGATGGCCAGTTCTCCAGCCGCCGAGGTGAGGTTGGGCTTGGGGGGCAGTCGTTTGGACATGGCAACCCTCTTTCCGTGTGTTTGCCTGGTGTGCGCCACCGCAGGCAGAAAGAAGGTCGATATATGTGATGAGAGAGGTGGGCTTGGCCCTTACCGCGGACGTGGTGGCTCCCTTGTGAGCACTGCTATAAAAAATGTGGATAGGGTGGACAAAATCAAGGGCCAATTAGAGAACGGCGGCGATTGCGTCACAAAGGACTTCCATATTTTTCTCGGTCATGCCGGCCACGTTGATGCGGCCGGAGCCGACGATGTAAATGGCAAATTGTTGGCGCAGGGCCTCCACCTGTTGAGGGGTGAGGCCAGAAAAGGAGAACATGCCGCGCTGGCGCGTGATAAAGGAAAAGTCGCGTTCTACGCCCTTTGCTTTGAGGGTGTCGAAAAATAGCTGGCGCATGCCGTTGATGCGGTTGCGCATGGCGGCCACTTCGCCTTCCCAACGCGACCGCAAGCGCTCGTCCCGCAGCACGGCGGTGACGATGGCGGCGCCGTGGGCGGGCGGGTTGGAGTAGTTGGTGCGGATACAGATCTGCAGGTGTCCTAAGGCGGCGGCGGCGGCCTCTGCAGTAGCGCCCACCAGGGTGAGGGCGCCGACGCGCTCGTTGTAGAGGCCAAAATTTTTAGAAAAGGAACTGGCGACCAGTATCTCCACGCCGGGCCGACACAATTCCAACAAGCCGACGGCGTCTCCCTCCAGTCCGTCGCCCAGGCCCTGGTAGGCAAAGTCGACCAGCGGCAGCAGGCCGCGCTCGGCAACTAGGTCGGCGATCTGGCGCCACTGTGCGGGCGAGGGGTCGACGCCGGTGGGGTTGTGACAGCAGCCGTGCAGCAGCACTACGTCCCCGGCGGGAATTTTATCCAGGGCGGCGAGCATGGCGTCAAAGTTGAGACCGTTGGTGGCGCTGTCGAAGTAGGGATAGGTCTCGACCTGGAGGTCGGCGGCCTGAAAGATTTTGGGATGGTTGGCCCAGGTCGGGTCGCTGATCCAGATGCGCGCCTGCGGGAACAGGCGGTGCATAAAATCGCCGGCCACGCGCAAAGCGCCGGTGCCGCCCGGGGTGTGGGCCGTAACCGCTTTTTGGTCAGCGATGAGGGAATGACCTGACCCAAAGAGCATATTTTGCACGACAGCGGCGTACTCGGGCGCCCCCTCAATGGCCAGGTAGGTTTTGGTTTCTTCTGCGGCGAGCAATTGATCTTCGGCCTGCTTGACCGAGTCGAAGATCGGCGTATTGCCGTCGGCGTCTTTATAAACCCCTACTCCCAGATTGATCTTGCCCGGGGTAGCGTCCTCTTTAAAAGCAGCGGTCAAGCCGAGAATGGGATCAGCGGGAGCGGTATCTAACGTCTCAAACATGGGCCGTTCGTTTCAATATTCGTAAAATCGATAGAGTATTGCGCAGTCTAAAATTAGCCGTGCTATCCGCGCAGCAACCTTATTTACGAGCGCCGGCGCCGATAGGTAACAAAACGTAAGTCCTCTTCGTCGCGGCTGTCAACAACGTTCCACTCGGCCGGATCCCACGGCGGAAACTGCGTATCGCCTTCCACTTCTAAAGGAATGTGGGTAACGATCATCTCATCGGTTTCAGGAAGCGCAATGCGGTAGACTTCGGCGCCGCCAAAAACAAACATCTTTGTGGCATTATGTCGCTGACAAATCTCCACGGCGGTGGCAAAGGAAGTGACCACCTCCACGCCCTCGGGCACTGCGTAGTCGGGATTGCGGGTGAGGACGATGTTGAGGCGGCCGGGCAGGGGGCGCACTTGGAAAGATTCAAACGTCTTGCGGCCGGCCACAAAGGGATGGCCGCGGGTGACGCGCCTAAAGTGTTTCATGTCGGCCGGGTAGTGCCAGGGAATGTCGCGCTGGTCGCCGATGACGTTGTTGCGGCTGATGGCGACGACAATGACGATCTCCATGCGCTTTAGGCTCCGGGGTTAAAAAAGTGGGCGACCACGGGCTGGTCCGAAGTTTTTGCCTGGGCGACACTGCCGGTGAAAACTACCTCGCCCTGGTCGAGCATCACCAGGCGGCCGTCGAGGCGCTCGATGCTGAGCAATTCGTGGGTAACCACGATGAGGGTGGTGCCCAGGCTTTGATTGACGGTGAGTAGCAAGTGATCGATTTCGGCGGCCGTGACCGGGTCGAGGCCGGCGCCGGGCTCGTCGCAGAACAGAATTTCGGGTTCCAGGACCATGGCGCGGGCCAGGGCGGCGCGTTTGCGCATGCCGCCGGAAAGCTCGGAGGGCAGCAAGGTGTAGGCGTGGTCGAGGCCCACCAGGTGCAGGCGCGTGCGCACTACGTCTTCGACGAGCGCGGCGGAAAGGCCGGTGTGCATTTCCAAAGGCAGGGCCAGGTTTTCTCCCACGGTGAGGGAGTTGAGCAGGGCGCCGTACTGGAACATCACCCCTAAACGCCGCAACAGGACGTCGCGCTCGATTTCGGGCAGGCGGTCCGGTTCGGCGTCCAACACTTCGATGCGGCCGGCGTGGATGGGGGCCAGGCCGATGATGGATTTGAGTAGGGTGCTCTTGCCGCAGCCGCTACCGCCCAAAACGATGAGGCGCTCGCCCTCTCCCACCTGCAGGTTGACGCCTTTGAGCACCAGGTGGTCGCCGTAGGCCACGGCCAGGTCGTCTATGCCAATTACGCGTTTCATCGCATGTAAAACAGCAGGCCCCAGGCCGAGTCGAGGAAGATGATGCCAAAGAGCGACGTCACCACCGAGGCGGTGGTGGCCTGGCCCACGCCGGCGGCGCCGCCGCTGAATTCCAGGCCGCGGTAGACGGCGATAATGGTGACCACCCAACCGAAGGTAACGCTTTTGGCCAGGCCGGTGAGAATGTCTTTGAGAAAGAGCGAACCGACCACCTGGTCGAGAAAGGCCTGGGGGCCAATGTCAAAGGCAGTCACGGCGACAAAGGTGCCGCCCAGGATGCCGACAAAATTGGCCATGACGGTCAGTAGCGGTACGCACAGCACCATGGCCCAGAGTTTGGGCACGGCGACAAAGCGCAGGGGGTCGATGGCCATGGTTTGCAGCGCGTCCAACTCCTCGGTGAATTTCATGGTGGCGATCTCGGCGGCGATGGCCGAACCGCTGCGCCCCGAGACGATGATGGCGGTCATGAGCGGGCCCAACTCGCGGGTGAGGGAAACGGCGAGCAGGTCGGCGACAAAGATGTTGGCGCCAAATTTGCGCAATTGCGCCGTGGCCTGCAGGGCCATGACCGCGCCGATGAGGAAGAGGATGAGCGCAATGATGGGCAGGCCTTGCGAACCGATGGCAATGGCCTGATCGGAAAAGCTGTCGCGGCGAATGCCACTGCGTTTGAACAGCGCGGCGATGGCGGCCCAGGTCAGGTCGGACATCAGGTAGAAAAAGGTGCCCCATTGCTCCTTGCTGTGCAGCAGGTATTCGCCCAGTCTTTCCAGCCAACTGACCGGCGCTGGCGTTGGCAAATTCGGTCGTTCTCCGGCGGTGATGAAGGCGTAGAAACTTTGCAACTCTTCCGTAGGTAGAGGGGGCAATGTGAGGTCTTTGCCGGCCTGGCGAGCCATTTGCGGCAGGCGGTGCAAAAAGATGACACCGGCCGTGTCTACGGCGGTGACTTGACTCAGGTCTACTTGCGGGTCGGCGGAGGGATGGTCGCGCAGCAATTGACTGGTTTGCGTTTCGAGCGCGGCGATGGTGTCCAGGGTGAGTGCCCCGGAAAGAACGATGCCCCGATCGGTGCTGCGGACCTCGGCCATGTGCAACTCAGAAGATTTTTACGAAGCGCAGCAAGACCTGCTGGCGCGACTGCAAGCGGTTAAGGGGTTTCTGTCTTTCGAAGTCGAAGACAATGTCCATGTTGATGAACGGCGTCAGAAAGGTGCGCACGCGGTTTTCAAAGGTGAATTCCCACGAACCCGTTTTGGCCGAGGGCATGAGAATGTCGAACTCCGAGTCCATGCTGAAGTAGCGGCTCCAGCGCGCGTCCATAATGAGCAGGGCTTCCAGGCCGGTGCTGGAGGCGTTTTCCAATTCCTTGGCGCTCTGTTCGGCGTCGAGCAGTTCAAACGAATCGGAGACGATGTTCTGGCGTGCGCCCAGGCCTATGCGCAGATCGACGTTGAGCGGAAAACTGCGGTAGACCTGGGAGTTGATGCCAAAGCCCTGGCGCAAATCCAAGGGGAAGAAAGACGGTTCCAGGCGAAATTCGGTGACGTCGCTCATGACCTGGGTGGCCGTATTGTTGGCGTCCAATAGGGTGAGGGTTTGGGGTTCGTCAAAGAGCTGGTCGCGGGGGAAGAGCTTGGTTTGCAAGACGCCGCGCAAATAGGGGCCCAAAACGCGCGACAGGCGGAAGATGTAAGTGGTGCGGATCTCTAGCTCGTCGACGGATTTGCGCAGGGCGTCGCCCTCTTCTTTGGTGAAACCTTCTTCGATAATAAAGCGCAGGTCGGCAAAGTGCTTTTCGCTGTTGTAGCGGCTGCGGTTGCGGATTTGGCCGGAAAAGTTGAGGCTGGCGCGGTCTTCGCCGGCGGTATTTTGAGTGGTGTTGAACTGGGGTGACATGCTCAGTTCCCAGCTGCTGACCCAATTGGAGGCGGCCTGGCGTACGCGCTGCGACACCGAGGGATTGTAGAGGCCGATAAAATCGCCGTTGCTGTCGACCACCAGGTTACGCTGGATCAGTTCGCCGGGCAGCAGGCGCACGCTGAATTTGCGCGTAGTGGCGATGTTTTCGCCCACTTTGAGCACGGTGTAATTGCCCGGCCGCAAGAGCCAGGTGTCGACGGCCTCGCCGCGTTCTTCCTCAACGCCAAAGCCCTGGCCAAAGTTTTCCTGGCCCTCGTCTTTGAAAAGTTCGTAGGACTCGTTTATGGAGGTGCGCGTCTCGTCGATGACGTCGACGACCAGGCCGGACCACCAGGGTCTGACCAGGGTGGTATAGCCCTCGACGATTTTCACCGATTTGCGCGTCATCTGGTCGGTAGTGCCCGAGCCGATCAATAAATCGTAGGTGCCCGGCGGCAGGACCACCCCTTCGCCGGTGTGGGGTTCCCTTACCAGGCGGCCGTTCTGGCGGACCTGGTAATTGGGCTCGTTGTCGCCGGAGGTCA
>CAXGRO010000096.1:0-12963 GCA_964012055.1 uncultured bacterium | reverse complement strand
AGCGGATTTTTGTAAGGTTGAAATTCGTAAGTGATTATTTATCAACAAGTTAAAAGTTTCAATGTCTATTTGTTTAAACCGTTATTTATCAATGACTTACAAAAAGTGTCCACAGTATTGTTAAGTAACAAATACATCATGACGATTTGAATCGAAAAATGAATTTAAAAAAGGCTTCTTAGAATTGGCGAACCTTCGGTGCTCGCCGGGCTCCTGCCCGGCTCCGGGAGTAATGAATCCGCTCTGAATCCGCTCTGAGACCACCCCCATACCGCTCGGCGATCGTTGGCGTAGAAATTATAGTTATTCAAGATGCGTTTAGCATATATTAACCAGAGAAGTTAGTTCACCACCCAATCGGCGCGCATTAAAAAATCGGCATGTCCGAAAAAGACCTTCTCCAGGACACCTACCGCTACGCCCTATCCCTGGCCCACCCATCCAGCCGACGCCGAAGACCTAGTCCAGAACGCCTGGCTGCGCCTGCATCAAAAACGCCGCCGCGTTACCCGCCCCCTCCTCTTCACCACCGTGCGCAACCTCTACATCGACCAGTACCGCCGCAACAAACTCATCGTCTTTGAAACCTTTGACCAAGAAACCACCACCACCGACGCCCACATCATTCCCGACCACGCCACCATGCAAGACCTCGAACCCGCCCTGGCCCGCCTGCGACCCGAAGAGCGCGAGGCCATCTTCCTCAACAGCGTCGAGGGCTACACCATACAGGAAATCGCCGACTTCACCCAGCGGCCGCGCGGCACCGTACTGAGCCTGGTGCACCGCGGCAAACAAAAACTGGCGCACCTGCTCAAAGATCTGTGGGATGACAACCGCCGCCAGGGGAGCAGCGCATGAGCCGCTTTGACCAGCACATCAAACAATACTACGAGCGGCAAAAACTGGACAACGCCAAGGTCGAAGCCATCCTGGCGCAAACGGGGCGCCCGCGCCGCCGCTGGCGCTATTACTACCGCACCGCTGCTGCCGCCGTTTTGCTGGTGGCCGCCGTCGGCTTGCAAAACCACCTCGACAACACCGCCTTAAAAACCCGCGTGCTGGACGAAGTGGCGATGAACCACCAAAAGCAACTCGACGTCGAATTTGCCGCCGACCACTACCTCGAAATGCAGCACCGCCTCGACCGACTCGACTTTTCCATCGTGCCCAAGAGCAGCGCCCTCACCCGCAACTACCGCCTGGTGGGCGGGCGCTACTGCTCCATCCAGGGGGAGCTGGCGGCCCAGCTCAAAGTGGAAGACAAAATATCGGGGGAACCGGCTGACCCTGTATATCGCGCCGCTCACCGACGCCCTGCAGGGCCTTGCGGCATCAGACCAGACGCACGCCGGCGTCTACATTCGCCTGTGGCAAAAGGACGAGCGCTTCTTTGCCCTGGCCAACGCCGAGTGAAGCGGCGCCCGGGTCAAAGTTGTGGCGCACGCCCAGCAAATTGAACAGCGAGAGCAGAAAACCCACAATCACCAGCCACTTGAGGCGGCTGCCGTGGCGACCGCTCACCCCGCGCAAATACAGGTAGAGGGCAAAGGCCGCCCACGAGGGCAGCGCCACCCAAATCTTGGGGTCGCTGCCCTCCAGAAATTCGCCCGGCGCCCCAAAAAACCATAACAGCCCCATACCCAGCCCCAGGGTAAAAAACGAAAAACCCGCCGCGGCAAAGTGGTAGGTGGCGCTGGCCGCCGCGGCGAGGGCGGGCAGGTAGCTGTTGAGCCGCCCCTTTTTGAGAAACTGTGCCTGCAACAAATAGGCGACGGCCGTGCAGCAAGCCAGGGCAAACCCTACCAGCCCCAGCATCGACACCAACACGTGCAGACCCAAAAGGGGGAATTGCACCAAAATGGACTCGGCTTCGGCAAAGCGCAGGGGCATCAACACAGGGTAGAGCAGGCCAAAGAAAGCCATGGGCGCCAACACCGAACTGAGGTGGCGCACCCGGGTGCGGCGCTCGGCCAGCAAGCCGACCACCAACAGCGAGATGACCACCAGCGACACCACCACCAGCATGTCGGAAAACGGCGACGTGCGCGCCATAATAAAGTGCATGCCCATGCCGACGACGAGTACGCCCGTGCCCGCCAGCAACACCTTGCGGGCCCAGCCCTCCCAGGCGCTGCGGCGCAAGAATACGGCGCCCTGGTAGAGCAACGTGGCGACAAAATAACACAGCAGCGCCAGGCCCAGGGTGATGGCGCAGGCGGTGATCATGGCGCCTCCTCCCCTTCGCCGCCGTCCAGGTCAAACAGCCGCCGCACCGTGTCGAGGTGGATATACCCCTCGTCCTCGCTGGCGAATTCGCGGATCTGCACCAGCGGCTGGTGCAGCAATTTATTGGCGTACCCCTGCAATAGGGCCTCCACCGTGCGGCGATCTCCCTCGGGCAAATGCGCCAGCTTGGCCCTCCAGCGCTCCAACTCCACCTGGCGCAAATCGTCGGCGCGCTGGCGCAAGTCGCGCACCAACGACCCCGTGCCGCGCGCCTTAAACCAGTGCAAAAAATCGCGCAATTCTTCGTCGACCACTTTTTGCACTTTGTCGATTTCCTGCTCGCGGTCCTGGCGGTTCGACTCCACCACCTGGTCCAAATCGTCGATGTCAAAAAGAAAAACGTTGTCGAGCTGGCGCACCTGTGGGTCGATGTCGCGCGGCACGGCGATGTCGATGAGAAAAAGCGGCCGCCCGCGCCGCCGCTGCATGACCTGGCGCAAATCATCGGCGCCCAGCACAAAATCCGGCGCCGCCGTCGAAGAAATGACAATGTCTATTTGATCCAGCTGCGCCGCAAAATGTTCAAACGGCACAACCGCGCCGCCAAAGCGCTGCGCCAGGTCTTCGGCGCGCGCCCGGGTGCGGTTGGCGACCCACAATTGGGCAATGCCGCTGTCTACCATGTACTGCGCCGTCAGCTCGCCCATCTCGCCGGCCCCCAAGAGCAACGCCCGCCGCTCGTCTAAGCGGTCGAAAATTTGACCGGCCAACTCCACCGCCGCCGTGCCAATGGACAATTGGCCGCGCCCGATGTTGGTTTCGCTGCGCGCCCGCTTGCCCACCCGCAGCGAGCGCTGGAAGAGCTCGTTAATCAAATGCCGCGCCGCGCCGTTGGCCTGGGCCAATTCCAGCGCCTCACGCACCTGTTTGAGAATTTGCGACTCGCCGATGACCAGCGAGTCGATGCCGCAGGCCACGCTAAACAGATGCTGGGCCACGTCGCCGTCGCTGAGCTCGTAGAAATGCGACCGCAGCGCTGGCACGTCTACCCCCTGCACCTCGGCCAAAAAGCGCTGCGCCCCCTGCACCGCCTGGGCCGCCTCGCCGGCCATGTATATCTCCGAGCGGTTGCAGGTGGACAAAATGGCCGCCTCGCGCAGCCCGTAGCGCTGCACCAATTGCACCAGCGCGCTCTGCTGCGCCGTTTCGAGAAAGGCCAGTTTCTCGCGCACTTCTACCGGCGCCGTCTTGTGGTTGAGTCCCAGGGTGATAATTTGCACAGTAATCGGCTCTTTACATTTTGCTCGTCAACTCAATACTATAACTTATCAAAATCGCCCCATAAGACAAAATCCATGAGGTAATTGTTCACTGAAACTGCCCTCCCGTTTTTGCATCTAATTAACAAACAAACTCAAGGAGACCACGCCCATGTCCAAACACCTCCTCTGGCTCTGCCTGCTGCTGTGCCCCGCCCAGCTCTTCGCCGGCGCCTGGACCCTGCCCCGCGGCCAGATCTGGAGCAAAATCACTTTCTTCCAACAAAACACCAACGAGTGGTACATCTCCAGCCCCGAATTTACCGAATGTGAATCTCACAACGCCGGCGACCGCCGTCCCTACCGCTTCAACGGCGAATACGATTCCAAGGCCTTTTTCATCGAAGGCTTCTACGGCGTCACCGACCGCCTCGACGTGGGCGTCCAGGTGCCCTTCTTCGACCAGGTTTTTGACGACGACACCCGGATCGAGCCGCCTTCGGACGCCGGTTTTAGCGACATGCGCGTCTTTGCCAAATTTAACATAATGCAAAATCCGGCGCTCTTCACCATCAAATTGGGCGCCAAAATTCCCACCGGCGACTTCAAAAACGAAGACGGCCTCATTCCGGTAGGCGAGGGCCAGTGGGACTTTGACTTCGTCGCCCAGCTGGGCCGCTCATTCTGGCCCCTGCCCCTCTACGGCAACGTCGACGTGGGCTACCGCGTGCGCCGCGAAAACGAGGAGATTTTGCGCGACCCGGGCGACGAGTGGCTGATCAACGCCGAGTTGGGCGGCAACCTCACCCAGCAAGCCCTGCTCATGCTCAAGATGGAGATGTTGCGCGGCAAGGCGGGCACAGTTTTCGGCTTCAAGAACTCTTCCGAAATCAAGCGCATTACTTATTTGGCCCCCACTTTGCTCTACGATGTGGGTCGCGGCACGGCAGTGGAGGCAGGGCTGCGGTTTTCGCTTAATGGACGCAATTTTCCGGCTGGACATCAGGTTACTTTGGGAGTGTCTAAGTCGTTGGGTAAAGACTAGGAGGGCGTGGTAATTTCTAGGTTGGTTCTGGGTGGGGACAGTGGGTAAGGGGGGAGACCTCGGCGCGTCCAGGCAAACGCCAGTCCACCCCTAATCGCTATTACTTACTAACCATCCCCATCTAGCGCCTTCTCAATCTTCTCCAAACGCTCAGAAATGTTTTGCAAGAACTGGATGATGACCGCATGGGTGTACTGCGCATCTATTCCAACAGGCGAATCGGGCGACCCCAATTGGTCGATTAAATCGGCGTAATCTTCTCGGGTTTTTTCCAGCGAATTGACACTCATTTTTGTTCTCCTTATGGGGGATGTAAAACGACCAGGCCCTCCTGGCGCAAAGAGAGCTGGATATCTTCGCCCAATTGTAAATTGAGCGGGGCGTAGGCGTGGTCGGCAAAACGCATTTCGATTTCGTGGCCGTTGGGCAAATTTAAATGCAAAATGTGGCCTTCGGCACGACGCCGGTGGGCGGCGATCTTGCCAACCACCTGGTTGTGTTGTACGGCGTCGCTCAGCGGACGGTCGGGGTAGACGATCTTGATGTCCTCCGGGCGAATGTACAGGGCCACGGCGTCGCCCGGCGCGGTCGGTTGGTTGGGGGCCAGCAGGGATAGGCCGTCCCAATCCAGCAGCAAACCCTGGGGGGTAGCTTCTACCACGCGGGCGCGGAAGAAATTGCGAATGCCCATAATGCCGGCCACCTCGCGGTCCACCGGGTTGCGGAAAACCTCCTCTACCGGACCAATTTGGCGCACCTGGCCGTCCTGCAAAACCGCCAGGCGGTGGCCCACCGCAAAGGCGTCGTCCAAATTGTGGGTGACGTAGAGCACCACCAGGCCCATTTCTTCCTGCAGTTGGCGCAAATCGCGTTGAAAGCGCTGGCGCAGGGCCAAATCTAGCGCCGCAAAAGGCTCGTCGAGCAACAACACCTTGGGCTCGGCGGCCAGGGCGCGGGCAATGGCCACGCGCTGTTGCTGGCCGCCCGACAACTCGGCCGGGTAGCGCTCGGCCAGGTGGGTCAGCGCCATTTTTTCCAAAAGTTCGTCGGCTTTGCCGTTGCGCTGGGGGCGGCGCAGCGGGAAGGCGATATTTTGGCGCGCTGTCAGGTGGGGGAAGAGGGCGTAGTTTTGAAAGACGTAGCCCACGTTGCGCCGCCGCGCCGCCAGATGGACGCGCGGCCCCCCGCGACCCTGGCAGAAAAAGACCTGCTCGTCCAGGCAAATCTCGCCGCTGTCGGGGCGCAACAGTCCGGCAATGGCGTTGAGCGTGGTGGTTTTGCCGGCGCCCGAGGCGCCGAAGAGCACCAGGGTTTCGGTGCCGGCGGCAAAACAGACTTGCAGGTGAAAACCGTTGCGGCGGTGATTTATGTCGACGTTGAGCCGCGCCTCATCCATGCGTTTATCTCCCCGCGACCTGGGGGCCTTTGGAAACCTCCAGGCGGCGTACCCACCACAGGCTGGCCAAACCCAGCGCCGTCATCAGCAACACCATGTAGTGCGCCTGACCGTAGCGACCGCTCTGCACCGCGTCAAAAATAGCCAGCGGCAAGGTCTGCGTTTGGTCCGGGATATTGCCGGCCACCATCAAGGTCGCGCCAAATTCGCCCAGGGCGCGGGCGGCG
Source organism: uncultured bacterium (assembly GCA_964012055.1). Classification (GTDB taxonomy): domain Bacteria; phylum Latescibacterota; class UBA2968; order UBA8231; family UBA8231; genus CAXGRO01. The sequence continues at coordinate 6,807 of CAXGRO010000096.1, read as the reverse complement.
CCCAGCACCAACCCGGCCAGCACGCCGCGCCGCGCCAGCGGCAAGGTGACGCGCCACAATACCTCAAACTCCGAAGACCCCAGTGTGCGCGCCGCCTGCTCCAGCGTCGGGTCGACCGAGGCAATGGCCGCCCGCGAGGCCTGAAACATCAGCGGCAGGCCCACTACCGCAGCGGCGATGACAGCGGCCGGCCAGGTAAAGAGCACATTGACCTGCAGGAGCGCCGCCACCGGGCCGTCTTTGCCCAGCGCGATCAACAGATAATATCCCACCACGCTGGGGGGCAAAACCAGGGGTAGGTGAATGAAGGTCTCAACCAGCGTCTGGCCCGGAAAATTGCGCCGCGCCAGCAGCAGGGCCAGGCCCAGGCCCAAAACCAAAAGCAAAACCGTGGCGGCGGCCGTCACCTGCAGCGAGAGCACTAGAGGATGCCAGTTCACGGGCTATCCTCTGGGGTTAAAAAACCGTAGCGCTGCAGCACGACGCGGGCCGGGCCGCCGCGCAAAAAAGCGCTAAAACGATGCGCCTCCGCCAAACGCGGGCTGCCTTTGATCACCGTCACAACCTGGTTAATGGAGTCGTAGAGTTGCTCGCTTACCGCCACCCACTTTCCCCCGCTTTGCCGGCTCAACGACAGCGCCACGAGGGCGGCGTCCACATTGCCGCTCTTGGCGTACTGCAGAGTCTGTTGCGCATTGGCGGCCAAAATTAAGCGGTCCTGTACGCCTTCCCACAAACCGGCCCGCTGCAGCGCCTGCCGCGCCGCCGCCCCATAGGGGGCGTAATTGGGGTTGGCAATGGCAAAACGCTCGGCCTTTAACACGTCACGCAATTCGGCCGCCGCCAGCGGGCCGTCTCGCCGCATCCACAGCACCAGCGCGCCGCGGGCAAAGGGGTAACTGCTGTCCGGCGCAATCAACCCCTGTGCCGCCAGGCGCTCTACATAAGCGGCGTTGGCCGAGACAAAAACGTCCACCGGCGCCCCCTCTTCAATCTGGTGCGCCAGGCGGCCGCTAGAAGAAAAGTTATACGTCACCTTTAGGCCCGTTTCGCGCTCAAAGAGCGGAGCCAATTCTTCAAAAGCAAACGCCAGACTGGCGGCGGCAGAAACCGTCAGCGGCGCCGAGCGCCCGTCTTCTGCGGCACAGGCGCCCAGCACCCACAGCGCCCAAACGAGCACCAGGTAATTTACCTTACCACAACGAGCAAAATTGCGCATTAAAATAACTCTCTCAAATCTGAGTGGTTGCACACATCCCCCAACGAGCGGGCGCTAAGCAGATGGACTCTTGCGCCGCGCCTCCGACACCACGCCCAGGCGCGCGTCCTGCCGGGCGATCCGCGCCACGACCGCGGCGGTCACCTCTTCAAACTCCTCCATCACCTCGGGCGCATAGAGCCACTTGCCAATCACCGGATGCACCTGCAGTGCCGGAAACTCCTCCAACAGCGACGCCTGGTGGGCGCGCTCGGTGGGAAAGAGCACGCCCTGCCAGGCCGGCTGGGTGCGCGCCGCCAGCACCACAACCAGCTTGCTGTGCACATAACAACCCCTGCACCCAAACATCGCCTGCTCGCGGTAAGACACTTCGTGCATCAGAGGTTCGACAACCCAGTGCAAGGGGTGGGGCTTGGCTGCTATTTTCTCGCGTCCTTTCCAGGCGACCCAAAGCCCACCAGCCACCAACAGCGCCAGGCCGCCCAGGTGAAGAAAACGCCGCGCGCTCCCCCCCGTCTCTTCTTCAATAATCCCAGCGCGCATAGTCCATCCACCGGGTCAATTCCAGCTGCGCGGGCGTAAAACGCCGCCGCAACTCGGACGGAAAATAGAAGTGGTGACAATTAGTGGGCTCGCGCGCCATCACATTGTAGTGGGCGTGCACGTAATTGTAGTAGAGGTTGGAGCGCACCCCCTCGGTCGTCTTCGGCAGACCGTTGTGGACCACCGTCTCGGAAAACATAAACACGTCCCCGGCCCGCCCCGTCACCGCCACGGCGCCGGGCATGTCGAGCCCCCGGTACTGATTCCACTGCAAATCAAAGTTGCTCTTGTGGGCCCCCGGCAGCGCCGCAATGCAGCCGTCCTGCGCCCCGTTGTCGGTGAGAAAGAACACCACGTTAAACATGCGCGAGCGAATGCGCCCATTGTTGTAGGCAAAATCGTCCGTCGGCACGCCGCGGTGCCAACCGCCCTGGTCGCACCCCCTCTCTTTGGAAATCGACCAGGTGTTGATTAGCTGCGGCTCCCCCACAAACTCTTTCAAATAGGGCAACACGCTCTCGTGATCGATCAAACGGTCAAAAAGCGGGTCGAGCCGCGGCAAGCCGTTGAGGCGTATCTGGTGCGCCACGTTGGTCTCTTTGGTGGGCCGCCCGAAGGGCACCGCGGTTTTCCACTCGTCGGCGTACTCCCCTTTCTCCAGCTCGTAGAGCTTTTCCAGGTATGCGGCGCACTCGTCTGGCGAGAGCACGCCGCGCAGTATGAGAAATCCCTGGAGGTCAAAGAGAAAGCGTTCTTCAATGCAAACGTCGCTCATGGGGGCCTCTCTTGGGAGTGCGTTATCAATTTGTATTAGAAAGACGGGCGTTTGCCTGTAACGCGGCATGGGGGGGACCTCTCGCTCATTCTCACCGGGCATCCCTGCCCGGCTCCGAGGCATTACCCTCTCTGAGGTCCCCCCCATGCCGCTCAGCGACCGTATACCTAAAATTTACGTCTTTCAATATAAAGTTGGTACTAACTGAAAAAGATAAAAAGAAAAAGCACCTGGGAAAACGCCCCTTTACTCTGTGCACTCCTCAAACTAGGTACAACAAAACGAATCGGCGCTCTTTCATTCACCATACGTTTTCTCGTAAGAACTATAGTTGGCGGCGTTCAGGTAGGGGGGTGGTCCCAGAGCGGATTCCAAAGGGGCTGTCCGCAGGACAGCCCCTTTGGCCTCGGAGCCCGACAGGAGCCGGGCGAGAATGAGCGAGGGACCCCCCCTACCTGAACGCACCCCCAGAACCAACCCAAATAATTTGGATTCGCCCACCATCTATCCTATATTATTAAACTCATTTTATATTCTCTAACTACACCCCCAACCCCCAACTCTTCTCCTCAACCCCCAAACCCCTTAAAAACGCTCCAACTCTAATACTCAAATGCAAGTTTTACTATTAGAGGATGGGCCCGAAGTAGGCCGCCGCCTCCTCAGCTGCCTCAACAAGTGGAACATGAACGGCCACCTCGCCCAAAACGGCGAAGAAGCACTGGCCGTCTTGAAGGAATCCTCCATAGACCTGCTCATCACCGACCTGGTTCTGCCCAAGATGACCGGCGTCGAAGTGGTGCGGCAGTTGCGCCAGACCCCGCGCTACGAAAACCTGCCCGTGCTAATGATTTCGGGCCGGGCGCAAAAACAAGACATCGTCGAAGCCGCCGAACTCGGCATCAACAGTTTTATCGCCAAACCCTTTAAAGCCGCCGAGCTCAAAAAGAAGATACTGGAGGTCGACTGAGGATAACGCCGGCTATGGGGTTTGCAGCCGCGCGACGCCAGGAAGGACTTATGAAATGACTTCTAGAACCCACGTCTTTCATGATACGTCGCGTATAAGATGGTTTATTGTCTAGACAAAAAAAGACCGGACAGATTACCATCCGGTCTTTTTGGCCAACTCACTTCCAGGCTCACTCCTTCCCCTTCCCTTCCTCAAACTTCAGCGCCGCCGAATTCATGCAATAGCGCAAACCCGTGGGCGGCGGCCCGTCCTCAAACACATGGCCTAAATGCGCGTCGCAACGGCTGCACAGCGCCTCGGTGCGCACCATAAAAAAACTGCGGTCCGTCTCCGTCGCCACCTTCTCCTCGGCAAGTGGCTGCCAAAAGCTGGGCCACCCCGTCCCCGAATCAAACTTCGTCGCCGAACTAAACAACTCGTTGCCGCAACACACGCAGCGATAAACCCCCTCGCCTTTAAAATCGTGATACTCCCCGGTAAACGCCCGCTCCGTCCCCTTCTGCCGCGTCACCTCGTACTGCTCCGGCGTAAGCTGGCGGCGCCACTCCTCCTCACTCTTGACCACTTTCTCTTTCTTCTCTTCTGATGTAGACACGATATCTCTCCTTTATCTCAACAATAACAACTTGCGTACCACCGTCCGCTCCCCCGCCCGCAACCGATAAAAATACACCCCGCTCCCCAACCCCCCCCATCCCCATCCCTCCCATCCCACCGCACCACATACTGCCCCGCCTGCCGCCCTCCTTCAACCAGCGTCGCCACCCTCTGCCCCGCCACATTAAACACCGCCAACTCCACCGGCGCCGCTTGCGGCAAGTCAAAGCGAATGACCGTCTCGCTGTTAAACGGATTGGGATAGTTCTGCGCCAATGCAAAACGCTCGGACAATACCGCCGTGCGCTCCTCCAGCACCGCCGTCGGCGGCGTGTACAGCGAGCGCACCAATCGCACCGCATCCCCAGTGGAACGTGCCCTCCAGATCGCCCGACAAACTAATGCGGCCAATGGGGCCGTCGGCAGGAAAGGCGTCCAGCGGAATCTCCACCAGCTGCCACTCGCGGCGCTGCAAATCCACGCTCGCCACGCCACCGTCCACCAGCGAAATGCGGTGCTCGGTGCGCAGCGGCGTCTGCGTCGTCAACACCACTTCCAGCTGCGAGCCCCGCGTGTCACCCGGGTGAAAAGCAAAGCACAGCGCAGCGTAGCCCACCGGCTCTATTTCATCGTTGGTGATCAAATTCAACAACCACCCCTGCGTCGTGGTCAAAGGATCGGCCGCCACATTGCCGGCCAGCTCTCCCGCAAAAACCGGGCCCGCGTCGGAAAAATCGGGCGTGCCGGTGCCCAGCAAACCCAGCGACCGCCAGCCGTCTGCGAGCGCCTCGTCCAACACCACCAGATCCTCGCCGGGCAAAACGACAATGCGCGCCGGCAGGATCATTTCCCCCACGCCTTTGTCGGTGTTCTGCGCCACCCGCACCGGCACCTCTACCACGCCGTTGGGTACATCCACCTCCACACTCGTCTCCAGCACGTAGGCGTCTCCTTCCACCCTGCACAGCGGTGCCGCCGCCGGCCCGCCCAAAGCGCTCAGATCAGCCACTAACTCGGGCGGCGCGCCGTCGGGGTCAAAGCGCAGCAGCGCCACTGTAATGCCCAAATCGACGGCGCTGCCGGCCACCAAAGTGTCGGGCGGGGCGTGTTGCCACTGGGCAAAAACCGGGCTCACACCAATGCGCACCACCACGCTATTGGTGTGATCGCTGGTGACGTAAATATGCCCCTGGCGGTCGCTGGTGACGCCCACGGGTTTGTCCCACAAATCGTCGCGCACCGCGCTGGGGCCAAAGCCGGTGAGAAAATCGGCCACCCGCGCGCCCGAGCCGTCGGGCGCGCTGAACACCGCCAGCACCTTAAAGCCGGGCACATCGGCCAGCAGACCCCGCGCGCGTCCGCCGCGCAGCGCCACAAAGGCGGCGTTGTGGTAGCGCGGCGGCAACAAATCGCCGATGTAGAAGTGAATGCCCATAGGCGCCAGGTGGGCCGGGATCAGCACTGCCGGCACATCCATATTTTGCACCGCCAAACTGTCGGCGGCCGTCAAGGGCAGCATGTCGCTGTAATTGTTAAAGTCTACAAAACTTTATTGGCATAGCCCAGCGGCCAGCCGTAAAATCCGCCGTCGCGAAGGGGCCCCACCCACTCGGGCGGCAAATCGCCGCCGCGGTCGAAGCCGTTGTTGGTGGCCCACAGCTGGCCGCTGAGCGGGTGCAGATCCAGGCCAATGGCGTTGCGCAAACCGCGGGCGTAGACGCGCCGGCCCGTGCCGTTGGCGTTAAAAACCAAAACGGTGGCGCCCTCGGGGTGGTCGTCGCGGCACAAATCGCAGGGCGACCCCACGCTGAGGAAAAAGCGCTCGTTGGCCTCATCAAACACAATGGTCTTGGTCACGTGGCCGCCCCCTCGCACACTATCAAAGGAGGAGGCCAAGTCGTCGACAAACACCTGGCGCTCTTCGTAAAAGCCGTCGCCGTCGTTGTCGAGCATGCGGTACACTTTGTCGGTGTCGGCCACGTAGAGGTCGCCCCGGTAAAACGCCAGGCTGTGCACCAACCAAAAGCCGTCGGCCGACCACCACCAAGTCGTCGGCCGCGCCGTCTTGGTCGCGGTCGGGCAACGCCACAATCTGGCCGCTCGAGCGGTCCGACGTCGGCGACCACTGGCTGGGGCTGTCGACTTTCATATTGGCCACGTGCAACACGCCGTCGGGGCTCCAGGCCATAAAGCGCGGGCCCTCCAAACCGTCGGCGGCAAAGATGCGCGCTTCAAAACCGGGCGGCAGGGCAAAGCGCACCTCGCTGCCCAGGTGACTGAATTTTTCGGGCACAATGGCGCGCACCGGCGTCAATTGCAAATCGTCCGCCGGCGCCAGCCTGAACTGCGGCAGGTTGTCTTCCTGCGCCCTGCTGGCAACGGCAGAAAAAATTAAAAAAACGGCAACGGCAAATTTGAGCATGTCGACCTCGTGCGCAGTGGGCGGCATCAAGCTAACGGCCATTCAATTGCGGCGCGGGCAACCCACCTGCAGAAAAACAGGAGTGGAACGAAGCTATCTTCAGTTAGTGCGCTGTGGTTTTTAAAGTAGAGTACCTTTTCTCCTCTGGCCAGACAGCTATCAATACTTAGAGTATAGATAAATGCGCCAAAATTCACAGGGACGCTACCGTTCCAGTCCATCACCCGCGGCTGTTGGCCTTCGATCCCTGTGTTATGCCCAAAGCCGGCAAGCATACG
>CAXGRO010000095.1:0-12981 GCA_964012055.1 uncultured bacterium | reverse complement strand
GAATTTCAACCTTACAAAAATCCGCTCAAAATCGAAAAAGTGTCCACAGTACTGTTACAAGGGAGTTTATTCACTGTATACTGAGGGCCGGGATTTTTTTGCGCAGTGCAAGTGAGGGACGAGGTTATGCAGCCGTTTAGAGACGGCTTTTTGCAGACGGCTTAAGGGGGAATTGTTCGGTGGAATTGGTTGGCGTTTCAAAACTTTTTGGCGACACCCCGGCATTAAACGAGATCGATCTGCACATAGCGCCGGGGCGCACCACGGTACTGATTGGCCCCAGCGGTTGCGGCAAGTCCACTATATTGCGCCTGATGATCGGTTTAATAGAGCCGGATTCGGGCGCGGTTTATTTTGAGGGCACTCAGGTGGCGGCCGACCGCGTTTTGCAATTGCGGCAACGCATGGGGTACGTGATACAGGACGGCGGTCTGTTTCCGCATTTGACGGCGCGCCGCAACGCGGCGCTCATGGCGGGGTATTTGGGTTGGGAGGAAGAGCGCATTGAAGCGCGCCTGGCCGAACTGGCCGAGTTGACGCGTTTTCCCGCCGACGGCTTGGAGCGTTTTCCGGCGCAGCTTTCCGGCGGTCAGCGCCAGCGGGTGGGGTTGATGCGCGCTCTCATGCTGGATCCCGATGTTTTGCTGCTCGACGAACCTCTGGGCGCCCTCGATCCCATGGTGCGCGCCGAATTGCAGGAGGATTTGAAGGCGATTTTTCAAAAATTGGGCAAGACCGTATTGCTGGTTACGCACGATATGGGCGAGGCCGGTTTTTTTGGCGATGTGATCGTGCTGCTGCGCCAGGGGCAAATCGTGCAGCAGGGCACGTTTGAGGAGTTGGTGCGGTCGCCGGCAGACGACTTTGTCGCGCGGTTTATCAATGCGCAGCGCAGTCCGCTGGGGGAGGTGGGCGGGTGATGCGGGCAGGTTATTTGATGTTGTTGCTCTGGGCTCTGGCGCCGGCTGTCGATGGGCAAGAAGTGCAGGTGAAAATCGGCTCCAAGAAATTCACCGAATCGGTGATTTTGGGCGAAGTGGTCAAACACGTGGCAGAGAGCACGGGGCGCGTTGCCGAGCACAAAGCCGAGATGGGGGGGACGCGGGTTTTGTGGAACGCACTGCTCAAGGGCGAAATCCATATCTATCCCGAATACACCGGTACCCTCAGCCAGGAGATCCTCGCCGGCGAAGGGGTGGAGAACGACGAGGAGATTGGGCGGGCGCTGGCGGCGCGCGGCATTGGCATGAGCCCGCCGCTGGGATTTAACAACACCTATGCCATCGGCATGCGCCAGGACGTGGCGGCCCGACTGGGCTTAGAACGCATCTCGGATTTGCGTCAACACCCCCAATTGCGCTTTGGCTTTGGCAATGAATTTATGGACCGGGGCGACGGCTGGCCCAGCCTGCGCGATCGCTACAGCTTGCCGCAGCAGGAGGTGCGCGGGCTGGACCACGACTTGGCTTACCGCGGCTTGGAGAGCGGCACCCTGGATGTGATGGACATGTATTCGACGGACGCGGAGATACGCTATTACAATTTGCGCGTCTTGCAGGACGACAAGGGGCATTTCCCCATCTACAACGCGCTCCTGATCTATCGCGCCGAATTGGCGCAGCAGGTTCCCGATCTGGTCGCCGCCCTGCACCGGCTGGGGGGGCGCATCCCCGAGGCCGAGATGATTCAAATGAACGCTCGGGTCAAACTAGACAAGGTCGCCGAGAATAGAGTGGCGGCCGATTTTTTGCAAGAACATTTTTCTCTGCGGACCCAGGTGCGGGTGGAAAGCGCGGCGGCGCGCGTCGTGCGGCATTTGCAGGAACACCTCTACATGGTGGCCGTTTCGCTTTTAGCCGCCATTGTCATCGCCGTGCCGCTGGGCATTGCGGCGGTGCGCAAGCCGCAATTGGGCCAGGTTATTCTGGGCCTTGTGGGCATTGTCCAAACCATCCCGTCGCTGGCGCTGCTGGTTTTTATGATCCCGCTCTTGGGCGTGGGGGGGGCGCCGGCCATCGCCGCCCTCTTCCTCTACAGCCTGTTGCCCATTGTACGCAACACCTATGCCGGTCTACACGATATTCCGCCGGCGATGCGCGAGGCGGCCGCGGCGCTGGGCTTGCCGGCGGGGGTGCGCTTGCGTCTGGTGGAATTGCCCATGGCTTCGCGGGCGATTTTGGCAGGCGTAAAGACCTCGGCGGTGATCAACGTGGGCACCGCTACGCTGGGCGCTTTTATTGGCGCCGGCGGTTTGGGGCAATTGATTATGACGGGCATTCGCCTCGACGACATGGGTTTGATTATGCAGGGCGCGGTGCCCGCCGCTTTGCTGGCGCTGCTGGCACAAGGGGTGTTCGAGTTGGCGGAGCGGGCGTTGGTGCCCAAGGGGTTGCGCTTGCAGGGGGAGACCGTCTGAACTGCACAGGAGGAGTAATATCGCTTTAAATACGACTGCAACTGAGAGCGAGCGCTTTGCGCTGCTGGCCACCGGCGCACAGCAGCGCAAAGCCGATTTTGCCGGCGACGTGCTGCGCGGCCTGACGGCGGCCGAGAAGAGCTTGCCCTGCCGCTACTTCTACGACGGAACGGGGTCGCAGCTCTTCGAGCAGATTTGTGTCCTGCCCGAGTATTACCTGACGCGGGTGGAGCACGCGCTTTTGCGGCAAAACGCCGTCGCCGTCGTCGCGAACATGCCCGCCGTTGCGGCGCTGGTCGAACTGGGCAGCGGCAGCGCCAGCAAGACGCGTTTGCTTTTAGAGGCGGCCCTGGCGGGCGGCGACGCGGTGCGCTACATTCCCATCGACATATCGCAGAGTATTCTGGAGGAGAGCGCCCGGGATTTACTGCGCGATTACGAACGGCTGGAAGTACTGGCCGTCGCCGGCGAATACCAGGAGGGATTGGCGGTTTTACAGCGCCGGGTGGAAGGCCCCAAGGTCATTTTGTGGCTGGGGTCTAACGTGGGCAATTTTGGACGTCGGGAAGCGGTGCAATTTACAGGTCAGGTGCGGCGGCAGATGACCGCTGACGATTGTCTCATCATGGGAGTTGACCTGCGCAAAGACGCCGCCGTGCTGGAGCGCGCCTACGACGATGCCGCCGGCGTTACGGCGCGCTTTAATAAGAATTTGCTGGCGCGCATCAACGGCGAGCTGGGTGGGGATTTTGATCTGGAGGCCTTTGCTCACAAAGCCGTATACGATGAGGACGAAGGGCGGGTGAGCATGTTCCTGGTGAGTTTGGCGCAACAGCGGGTAGCTATTGACGCCTTGGAAATTGAGGTGGTTTTTGCCGCCGGCGAGCACGTCCACACCGAAGATTCCTACAAGTACTCCGCTGCCGAAATTGAAGCATTGGCACGCGCCAGCGGTTTAAGACTTAAAGAACAATGGTTTGATGCAGAAAAGCGCTTTAGCGTCAATTTATTGGCCGTTTAACGGCCGCGTTTTGCGCCGGGCACAGCCAGGCCGCCAAGATAAGCCATGTTAGTACCGCACGAAGACCTTATTGAACAACTAGAACGCCACGAAAAAGAGATCAAGTGGATTCGCATTTCTCTTTGGGGTGCGGCCTTACTCGTCGCCATTTACTTACCGCTGTTGGTGGCGCGGCTGCAGCGGGAGGAGTGGGCCGTTGAGGATTTCTTGTATGGATTTCTAGTCGTCATTTGGGTGGGCATTATTGTGATACAGTACAAGATATTGCAGCGCAAGAAGCAACGGCGGGACAGGTTGTTGCGCGATTTGCAGGAGCCGGAATAAAAAAACCCTGCTAAACACGCAAGTGTTCAGCAGGGAGCCCCAAGAAAATCGGACGTTTAAGTCCTCATATTAAATAGAATCGGCCCGATTTGGCATAACTTGAGAAAAAATAAGATAGATGGCAAAAATAAAGTGATCTTGAGATATTGCCGGTGCGCTGATTCGATGTCTATAATCGAATAGCAAAAAAGGGAAAGCTAGATGGTGTCCACCGAAAAGCGGGTTGAACCCAGCTTCGAGGCGAAACGGGATGAAGAAACTGGGAAAAAAGAAAAGGCGGGCGTTACCAATTTAGATGACCGCTATTCGAGCGTGTGCCCGGGCTGTGAGGGGACACTGGATTTTTGGGCTTGCGAAGCGCTGTGCCATTACTGTGGTTTAAAATTCACCTGCGATGAATAAAGGGAAAAATGCCATGGATGCAGCTAGGGGAAGAGTGTCTGTCTGTTTAAGTGACGATCAACTTGAAGCCTATGGGCGCGACGGCTACGTGGTGGTGGAAGACTTGCTCAGCGGCGAGGAGGTGGAAGCGCTGAGCGCCCGTCTGTGCCAATACACCCACGAGGAGCGGCCGCTGGGCAAAATCCGCGCTCAAATTGAGCCGCGGGTGCAGCGCGGGGAATTGGCGGTGGAGCACCCCGGGGACGGCATTCGCAAGGTCGAGGGGTTAGTGGAGGGCGACGACCTATTTGGTCGGCTGGGCAAACATCCCAATATTGTGGGCATTATCGAACAGATTATCGGACCTGATCTCAAGATGTTCCGCAACGCGCTTTTGTTAAAAGCGCCGGAGGTGGGTTCACAAAAAGGCATGCACCAGGACTCGCCCTACTGGCCTATCGAGCCAATGGAATTGTGTTCGTGCTGGTTTGCCCTCGACGACGCGACGCTGGAAAACGGGTGCATGGGGGTGTTGCCGGGATGGCACAAGCGTGGACCGCTGCCCCACGTGCGGGTGCCGGACGATTATGTGGTGGAAGAGGAATGTTACAGTTTGGACGATATGGTGATGGCGCCGGTGCGGGCGGGGGGCGGGCTGTTCTTTCATTCGCTGCTACCGCATTATACGGCGCCCAATTTGTCCGATACGTGGAGGCGGGCGATTGCGCTGTCGTACATGTCTGCTGAGTCTCGTTATGCCGGAGAGGGGGAGGGCCCAGAGTACTTTCACATTCAGGGAAAAAGCTACGCAGGGTGTGTCAGGTAAAGCTGTTTTGGCTCTGGCGGAGCAAGGGATACTCAGACCGATAACCAGTCGGTTGCGTATGGACGAGGTGGGCGGGCCACGTCGCAGTGCGCGTCGTTATCCAAAACTCTGCAGCAGCTAAAATATAGCGAACTAAAAAAGAACAGATAATATAATATTGAAGACAGGCATATCCCTATGCCGAGTGTGGCAACCCAAGCTACAAGATATTGAGTCCGAAAACGTCTTTTCCGCTATTTCATGACAAATCTCCATAGTCGATTAGAATTGGCATGTTATATCATGTGATATTATATAGCATGCTATGCAAGTATTGTGCCATAATTCAATGAGACAAATAAAATGAGTAATAACAATAAGATATGATCTTAAATTGGAAAAAATATTTGAATAGATTATAAAACTTATAAGTGATGATATAAATTGCTAGCAATTTATGATGAGTGAAATTTATCTGATTGTCCTTTCTTTTGTGACATCCGCATTTACGGCGGTTATTGGTATGGGGGGAGGCATTATGTTGATCTCTCTCATGCCGGGTTTGTTGCCCGTGCCGGCAGTGGTACCGGTGCACGGCGTGGTGCAATTGGCCAGCAATGCCAGTCGGGTGGCGTTGGGATTGCGGCATGTCGAATGGCGAATCTTTTGGCCGTTTGTGGGCGGCGCGGTGCTCGGTGCAGGGTTGGGGTCGCGTTTTGTCCTCGCTTTACCTACCGATTATTTTCCCGTTCTTCTCGGCAGTTTTATTTTGCTGGTGGTCTGGATGCCCAAGGTCGAGGTCAATTGGCGCCTGCCGGGTAAGTTTATCGCACTCGGCGCTGTGCAGACGTTTCTGTCGCTCTTTATCGGGGTGGGGGGGCCGTTGACTTCGTCGTTTTTGTGGCGCGAAGGACTGGGGCGCGAGCGAATTGTGCTTACGCACGCGGCGGCGATGTCGGGGTTGCACTGCTTTAAGGTGCTGGCTTTTGGGTTGCTCGGATTTGTGTTTCAGCCCTATCTGACGCTCATTGTGGCCATGATCGTCAGCGTCAGTTTGGGGTCGTTTGTGGGGACGCGATTGCGGCGGCGCGTACCGGAGACGGCGTTTCGGGCGATTTACCGGACGGTGGTGACGGTGTTGGCGCTGCGATTAATCGCCGTGTTTATAGTGGGAGGCGATTGACGAAAAGAGGGATGCGCGTTTCCTTTGGAGCAGGAGGGAACCCGAGGTGGGCTGCGACGTCGGCGACATGCAAGCCGGCGGTGGATTGAACCGCACAGTACAAGTTTATTTTATTAGATCAGAAGGAGAACAGGATGGGCAAAGTCGCCTTGATTACGGGCATTAACGGGCAAGACGGATCTTATTTAGCCGAGTTTTTACTCGAAAAGGGGTACGAGGTGCACGGCGTCATTCGCCGCACTTCGCAGTTCAACCGCGGGCACATCGAAGAGGCGTTGCGGCAGGCGCGGTCGCAGGGCAAGGTTTACGAATTGCACTACGGCAATATGGCCGATTCCAACAGTTTGCACCGCATCATCTCGCTGTGTCAGCCGACGGAAATCTACAATCTGGCGGCGCAGAGCCACGTGCACATTTCTTTTGACGAGCCCGAGTTTGCCGCCAACGTCAACGGGATGGGGGTGCTGCGCATGTTGGAGGGGATGCGGCAGACGGGGATTGAATGTCGTTTTTACCAGGCTTCCACCTCGGAACTTTACGGCAAAGTGGTGGAGTCGCCGCAGACAGAAGAAACGCCGTTTTACCCGCGTTCTCCCTATGCGGTGGCCAAACTCTACGCCTTTTGGATTGTCGTGAATTATCGCGAAGCCTACGGTCAGCACGCCAGCAATGGCATTTTGTTCAACCACGAGTCGCCGCGTCGAGGCGAGAATTTTTCGACGCGCAAAATCACCTACTCCCTGGCCCGCATCAAGGCTGAGCAACAGGATGTGCTCAGGTTGGGCAATTTGGAGTCCAAGCGCGATTGGGGTTACGCCATGGACTACGTTGAAGCCATGTGGTTGATATTGCAGCAGGACGAGCCCGACGACTACGTTATAGCCACCGGTCAAACGCATTCGGTGCGCGAGTTTGTCGAACGCGCTTGTGAGATTGCCGGATTTGATCTGGCCTGGGAGGGGGAAGGGGAAGACGAAGTGGGCATAGATAAAAATACGGGCAAGACCATCATTGCCATCGATCCCAAATTCTACCGGCCCGCAGAGGTGGAGTTTTTGCTGGGTGACCCGAGCAAGGCGCGCCGGGTGCTGGGTTGGGAGCCGCGCGTCACTTTTGAGGGGCTGGTGGAGATGATGATGCGCGCCGATTTGGAGTTGATGGGGGTGAGTTGATGCGGCTTGCACTTGCTGCGACAGGCGGGGTTAAAAGTTAATTGGCGTTGGTCCCAAAGTGATCGGCAAAGACAAAGAAGTCCTGAAACCCCACATTGCCGTCGGCGTCAAAATCGCCGACGAGCGCGGGGGTGTCATCTGCATCAAATTCCACGGTTAAAAATGGATGCGCGGTCGGGTCTTCATGCTGGCGGCTGTCGAAGCGCTTGGAGGTGCCGCTGGTGGTTTCGTTGCCGATGAGGATCCAGCCGAAATTGCTCGCGGGGTCGTCGAGCCAGGTTTGCACGTCGGCCACCAATTGGGGCGTCGACTCCCAGGAGTAGGCACCCACTGCGTCTACTGTGAGGACGGCGCTGGTGTCGGCGGCAAAGTCGCCACCGGGCGTGCTCCAGGTGGCGGTGTCAAAAAAGGTGTGGGCCCAGGTGGCGTCGCTGCTACTGGGCGCGCCGCCGTTGCCCTCACCGCTGCCGGCGCCCGTGGCAGCGGAGGTGCCCTCGCTCCAGTTGGCCAGTACCCGGTGCAGGGCAATGGTGTGGGCGTTGGACGAAGTGCGGGGCATATTGAGCGTAGGGCGAACGCTGGTGACGGTGGCGTCGGAGGCGGTGCTGTCGGCGACGGCAAAGGCCAGCAGGGCGCGCTGGCGTTGCGCTATGCCGCTGGTCCCGGCAAAGAGGTGCTGGCCGCTGCCGTTGCTGAGATTGTCGGATGTAAAATAAATAGTGTTGTCCTTGCTCGGGGTCAGTACGGCGGTGTCGGCGACGGCACTGGTCCAGGAGGCCAGGGCGAAGAGCAAGGCGAGGCGGCACTTCATTTTCCTTTAATTTTCCCAACTATTAAGAAACGGGCATCATTTTTATGCAGACGGGCGTGGGCACTTGGGTCACTTGCCCGGTGGGTTCCAGTTGGCCGCTCGTTTGGTCGATGCGAAACGTGATGATGTCGTCGGTGGCTTGATTGGCGACAAACAAAAAGGTGCCCGAAGGGTCGAGCGCAAAGTTGCGCGGGTTTTTGATGCCGGTCGATTGGCAGGTGACGTTGGAGAGGCGGCCGCTGTTGGGATCGACGGCGGCCACGGCAATGCTGTCGTGGCCGCGGTTGGAGCCGTAGACGAACTGGCCCGAAGGGTGTACGTGTACATCGGCGGTATGGCTGGCGCCGTCGAAGTCTGCAGGCAGGGTGGAGATGCTGTGGAGTTCGCCGAGGACGCCGCTGTCGGCGTCGTAGGTGTAGGCGGTTAAGGTGCTGCCGATTTCGTTGATCAGGTAGGCGTATTTGCCGTTGGGGTGAAAGGTGAAGTGGCGCGGCCCCTGGCCGGCTTCCACTGCGACGTGGGGCGGGTCGTTGGGCGTCAGGCCGCCCGCCGGGTCCAATTTGTATATCAATATTTGGTCGGTGCCAAGATCGGCGGCAAAGGCAAAACGCCCGGCCGCGTCCGGCGTAATGGAATGGGCGTGCGGCCCCTTCTGGCGCAGGCCGACGCTGGAGCCCTGGTGTTGGATGTTGGTGCTGGCGGCGGCCAGAGTGCCGTCGTCTTGCACGGAGTAGGCGCACACGTTGCCGCTGCCGTAGTTGGCCGTCAAAACGCACTGGCCGCTGGGG
The DNA here is from genome assembly GCA_964012055.1 of uncultured bacterium. GTDB lineage: Bacteria > Latescibacterota > UBA2968 > UBA8231 > UBA8231 > CAXGRO01. The sequence goes on along the minus strand of CAXGRO010000095.1, from coordinate 4,080 downwards.
TGGAGGCTGATATGGCAGGGGCCGTTGCCGTGAGTGGACTGTTTGTTGAGGAAGGTGAGCGCGCCGCTGTCGGCGTCGATGGAGAAGGCGCTAACTTCGCCCTCGGGATTTTCATTGACCGCGTAGAGGTAGCGCTGCGAAGGGTGGATGGCGAGGAAGGAGGGATTTTCAATGCCCGTGGCTTTGCCGGCGTATTCGAGTTCGCCGCTGGCCATGGACAGGCGGTAAATGTAGATGCCTTCGCTGGTGCCCTTGGTGTAGGTACCAATGTAGACGAGGTATTGGTCGCTCATTTATTGTACTCCTTCTTCGGGGGTGGGCGGTATAAGCTATTGCACGGCACCGTGCTCATCAAACCGGAGACTCAGCGTCCCTTAAACATGGTTTTGTTGACCAGGTCGATGTACTCTTCGGCGGTCTTTTTGTGAAAGCCCCGCTGCGCCAGGTCGTCCAAAAGGTCGTCCCGGGTGGTGCCAGTGGCCATCTGTTGGAATATGTAGTTGACGGCCTCCTTGGGCGAGGAGTCGGCGGTTATGGAGGTGCCGGCGGCTTTGGGCGGCGCGGTGGACTTTGTTGAGGTTTTCTTGGAGGGTGATTTCTTGCCGAAAAGCTTCTTTAAAAGCCCCATACTAATCTTCGCCGTCTTTGAATTTAATGCTCCAGTGAGTGCAGTCGCAGAAGGGTTTGTTCTTGGAGCCGCCGCAACGGCAGAGGACAATGTTGTAATTGCTGTAAAGTAAAAAGCAATTTTGTCGCGGGCAAATCGATTTGGGGTTTGGGGGTGGAATGCCGAGCATTGTCAAGATTGCATTTTTTCTCTATCTATTTATTCGGCTCGGCGATATACACTATTAATTAAGGTTGAAAGATTTGACTGATATTGAACACAATGTAGTTCTGGCTATTGATATAGGGGGTACGTTTACGGATCTCGTGTTATTGGACGAACAAGGCGGGCGGCTTATGGCCGGTAAAGTGCTGACCACTTACCCGGACCCTTCCCAAGGGGTGTTACAGGGCGTGCAAAGGCTGTTGGGGCAGTGGCAGATAGACCCCGGCGCGGTGCGCCGGGCCATACACGGCACGACGCTGGTGACCAATGCCTTAATCGAGCGCAAGGGGGCGCGCACCGGGTTGATTACTACCGAAGGTTTTCGCGACGCGCTGGAAATTGGCCGCGAGGGGCGCTACGACATTTACGACCTCTTTTTGCAGCGGCCGCAGCCGCTGGTCGAGCGGCGCTGGCGCTGCGAGGTGCCGCAGCGCGTGGACGTGGGGGGGCGGGTGCTGGTGCCGTTGGACGAGGAGGCTGTGCGCCGGGCGTGCGAGGCCTTGCGCGATCATGCGGTGGAGGCGGTGGGCATCGCGTTCTTGCACGCCTATGCCAATCCGGCGCACGAGTTGCGGGCGGCAGAGATCGTTGCAGAGCTATTGCCGGGCGTGGCGGTGTCGCTCTCCCACCGGGTGGCGCCGGAGTTCCGCGAGTACGAGAGGACGTCTACTACGGTGGCCAACGCCTACGTGCAGCCGCTGGCGGCGCGTTATTTACAGGGGTTGGAAGAGGGGTTGCAAAAGAGCGGGGTGCAAGCGCCGCTGCACATCATGCTGTCCAATGGGGGGTCCAGCGCGGCGGACGTGGCGGCGGAGTTCCCCGTGCGTCTGGTGGAGTCGGGGCCCAGCGGGGGGGCGCTATCGGGCGCCTATTGGGGCGGCATGGTGGGCGACGGCGAAGTAATGGCTTTTGACATGGGGGGGACTACGGCCAAGGCCGTTTTGAGCCAGGACGGGGCTTTTCAACTGGCAACCGAGTCGGAGGTGGCGCGGGTCTATCGCTTTAAAAAGGGCAGCGGCTTGCCGCTGCTGGTGCCGGTAATGGACATGATTGAGATCGGCGCCGGGGGGGGCAGCATTGCGCGGCTCAACGAAATGGGGTTGCCGGCCGTGGGGCCCGACAGCGCCGGGGCTGCGCCGGGGCCGGCCTGTTACGGTTTGGGCGGGGAAGAGGCGACGGTGACGGACGCGGATCTGTTATTGGGGCTGCTCAATGAAGAGTATTTCCTGGGCGGCAAAATGCGCCTGGATGTGGGTACGGCGAAGACGGCAGTGGGATATTTGGCGCAAAAACTCGATATGGAGGTGGAGCGGGCGGCCTGGGGCATTCGTCAATTGGTCGATGAGAATATGGCCAGCGCGGCGCGGGTGCACGCGGCCGAGCGCGGCATTGACATTCGCGCCTATACGTTAGTGGCCACCGGAGGAGCGGGGCCGGCGCACGCCTGTAGCTTGGCGCAGCGCTTGGGCATTGGCACCGTGGTGGTGCCGCCGGCCGCCGGAGTGGGGTCGGCCTTTGGTTTGTTGCTGGCGCCCATCGCCTTTGATTTTGCGCGCACCTATGTGATGCGCCTGGAGGAAGTCGACTCGGTGCGCCTGGGGGCGTTGTTGGCGGAGATGGAAGAGGAGGGGCGCCAAATCGTCTCCGAAGCCGGCGTGGAAGAGGCGCAGATGCAAATCAAGCGCACGGCGGATTTGCGCTACGTGGGGCAGGGGCACGAAATACGCGTGGCCGTAGCGGAAGGGGAGATAGAGGCAGAGGCGATGCGGCAATTGCAGCATGACTTTGACGAGGAATACGGGCGGCTCTACGGGCGGCTCTGCGATGGCGTGGCGGTGGAGGCGGTAAATTGGCGGGTGAATGTGAGTGGCCCGCGGCCGCAGCTGCAACACGTGCGCATAGTGCAGGAAGGCGGTAGCGAGGCAGAGGCGTGCAAAGGGCAGCGCCCTGTGTTTTTTGACCCCGACGAGGGCACTGTTGAAACGCCCGTTTACGATCGCTACGGTTTGGAGTCTGGTTTTGCCGCGGCGGGTCCGGCGATTGTCGAGGAGGCCGAGTCGACCACAGTGGTGCCGCCGGGTTGGCGTTTGGCGGTGGACGAAGCGAGCAGTTTGATTTTGACCAGGAGTTAAATATGAGTGCCAAAGAGATTGATCCCGTCTTGCTGGAGGTGTTGTGGAGCCGTCTGATTTCAATTGTCGACGAGCAGGCCGCCGCTTTGATGCACGCCTCGTTTACCACCGTGGTGCGCGAGGCCGGCGATTTGTCGGCCGGGGTGTTCGACGCCCAGGGCAATATGCTGGCCCAGGCGGTGACGGGCACGCCCGGTCACATTAATACCATGGCCAATTGCGTCCGCGATTTGGTGCGCGTCCACCCCATCGACACGCTGGAGCCGGGCGATAGTTTGTTGACCAACGACCCCTGGCTTTCGTCGGGGCATTTGCACGACATCATCGTGGTGACGCCGGCGTTTCACCGGGGTCGCGGCGTGGGCTGGTTTGCCAACACCTGTCACGCCATGGACATTGGCGGCCGCACTCTGGGGGCGGACGCAAGAGAAGTTTTTGAGGAGGGTCTGCACATTCCGGTCATGAAACTCTTTCGCCAGGGCCAGATCAACGAAGACCTGCTGCAGGTCGTGCGCGCCAACGTGCGGGTGCCCGACCAGGTGGTGGGCGACCTCTACGCACAACAGGCCGGCAATGACGTGGGCGCAGCCAAATTGGCGGAGATGATGGAGGAATACGATCTGCGGGATTTGGCTCGACTTTCCGAACTCATTATAGAGCGCTCCGAGGAGGCTATGCGCAGCGCCATTGCCGATATCCCCAACGGCACTTACGAGGACGAGGTGGTGGTCGACGGGTTCGACGAGGCGCTGACGGTACGCATCGCCCTGAGCGTGAGGGACCGCGACATATTGGTCGACTACGCTGGCACCTCGCCGCAGGTTGATCGGGGCATCAACGTGGTGTACAACTACACCCACGCCTACACTACCTACCCGCTCAAATGCGCCATCTGTCCCAACGTGCCCAACAACGAGGGTAGTTTTCGGCCGGTGCAAGTTGCGGCGCCCGAGGGATCCATTCTCAACGCGCTTTTTCCCTGTGCCGTGGGGGCGCGACACCTCATCGGTCACTTTGCCTCGCAGGCGGTCTTTGGGGCCTTGTCGCAGGCCTGCCCCCAATTGGTGCTGGCCGACGGCTCGGCCGGTTTGTGGAATTCGCAATTTGAAGGCCACG
>CAXGRO010000094.1:0-12998 GCA_964012055.1 uncultured bacterium | reverse complement strand
CGCCGTCGGCGTGACGCTGCGCGACAGCTTCATAGGGGGCGGCAAGGCGCTGGTGGGTGCGCTGATCGCCTTCCTGCGGGCGTACTGCGGTCCCGGCGGCTGGTGGGCGCGCACCTGGCACACGGGCAGTTCCGTGATGGTGGTCGCCATCCTGCTCATCGTCTTCCTGCTGTTCAGCTACTGGATGGGCTTAGGGTATTAAGGGGACTTTGCGAATTCGTGCGAAGTGGACCAATAAGGCGCCCTTGCCTGTGGGGGCTTTTACCTTTGACGTTTTTGGGGTCGTCGAAGAGGTGGCGCTTGTCGGCGCCTTCTGATGCTGGGGTAGCCATACTCAAAATACTCCGATGCGACGGATGAGAGCGAGACAGGGGTCGGGGTAGAGGAAGAGGGCCAGGCAACAGGCGGCGGTAAAGAGCAGGGGGACGACGCAGGCCATGGGAGCTTCCGCCACGCTGCTGTGTTTTTCGTTTTCCGCCGGCGCGGCAAAGAATGCGTTGATGGCGATGGGCAGCAAATAGGCGATGTTGAGCAGGGAACTGAGGGCGAGGACGGCCACGGCAAAGTAGTGGCGTGCCTCCACGGCGCCTAGGACCAGGTACCACTTGCTCCACGCCCCGGCAAAGGGAGGCAGGCCGATGATGCTGAGGGCGCCGATGAGGAAGGCGCCCATAGTTAGCGGCATCTGGCGGCCGATGCCCTTCATGTCGCTAATTTCGCTTTTATGGGCTGCCACCAGAATGGCGCCGGCGCAAAAGAAAAGGGTAATTTTGCCAAAGGCGTGGGTGGCGATGTGCAGGCTGCCGCCGATCTTGCCCAGGTCGTTGGCCAGGGCGGCGCCGAGGACGATGTAGGAGAGTTGGCTGATGGTGGAATAGGCCAGGCGAGCTTTGAGATTGTCTTTGGTGAGGGCCACCAGCGAGGCGCCGACGATGGTGATGCCGGCCAGGTAAACCAGCCAATGGCTGGCGCCGCTGTGGTGCAGCAGGTCGAGGCCAAAGATGTAGACCGTTACTTTGACGATGGCAAAAACGCCGGCTTTGACCACGGCCACGGCGTGCAAGAGGGCGCTGACCGGAGTGGGGGCGACCATGGCGGCCGGCAGCCAGCGGTGAAAGGGCATGAGGGCGGTTTTGCCGGTGCCAAAGGCGTAGAGCGCCAGCAACACCATAACGGCGGTGTCATCGGCTTTGCCGGCGAGGATGCCGTTGCTTTTAAAATCGACAGTGCCGGCTATATTCCAGGTCCAGATGACGGCAAAGAGCAGGAAGCAAATGGAGGTGGAGAGCAAAATGCCCATGTAGATGCGGCCGCCGCGCATGGCCTCGGTGGTGCGGTGGTGGGTGACCAGCGGGTAGGTAGACAGCGTCAGGACTTCGTAGAAAACAAAGAGCGTGAGAACGTTGCCGGCAAAAGCCACGCCCATGGCGGCGGCGATGGCCACGGCAAAAAAGAAAAAGAAGCGCGTTTGATTTTCTTCGTGGTGGCCGCGCATATAGCCGATGGCGTAGACGGACGTGACGATCCACAGCCCCGAGGCAATGAGGGCAAAGAGCATGCCCAGGGGCTCGACCTGGAGGAAGAGATCGAGGCCGGGCACAATTTCGAGCAATTGGACTTGGGGGCGCGCCCCCGCTATTACCTTGGGAAAGAGGGCAGCGACTAAGGCGAAGAGGCCGCTGCCGGTGAGCAGTGTTGCGGCTTCGCGCAGATTGGGGTGTTTGCCCAGGAGGGCGACCAGGGGGGCGCCGAACAGGGGCAGGAGAACGGCGGCTAAAGGTGTCATCTGGCTCACGGGGCACCTGCTAACAGTTGGGCGGCTGCACGGCGGGCGACGCCGGCGGTGAGCGAGGAGGAGGTGCCAAAGTAAAGGATGGCGCCGAGCAAAAGCCACATGGGGATTTGCATGCTCAGCGGCGCTTCGCCGCCGGGCGCGTTGGCGGGTGGCGGCTGGAAGTAGAGCGTTTCGACGACACGCCAGATGTAGACGAGCGCCAGCAGCGAGCCCAAGAGCACCAGGGCGGCCAGGGGCCACCAGCCCTGTTCGAGGGTGGCCAGGACGAGGTACCACTTGCTGATAAACCCCACGGTCAGGGGCACGCCAATCAGGCTGAGGCCGCCTAAGACAAAGGCGAAGGAAGTGACCGGCATGCGCTTGCCCAAACCGCAGAGGTCGCGCAATTCAACCGAGCCCAGGCGCAGGGCGACGCCGCCCAGGGTGAGGAAGAGGGCGCCTTTCATGAGCGCGTGGTTGAAGAGGTGGACGATGGCGGCGGTGAGGCCGGTTTCCGAGACCAGGCCAATGCCCAGCATGGTATAGCCGATCTGGGCGAGGCTGGAGTAGGCCAGCATGCGTTTGATATTGGTCTGGAAAATGGCCACAGTGGAGGCGATGAAAATGGCGCTGAGCGCCAGCGGTATGACGAGGGCGTTGAGGTGGATCCGCGCGAAGGAAAAATCGGCGCCAAAGACGGTAAAGATAAAGCGCAGAAAGACGTAGATTAAGACTTTGGTGGCGGTGGCAGCTAGAAAGGCGGTGACCACGGAAGGGGCATAGCAATAGGCGTTGGGCAACCAGGCGTGCAGCGGGGAGAGGGCCAGCTTCAGGCTCATGCCGACGCCCAAGAAGGCGAAGGCGACCAGGGCGGTGCGGGTGTGCAGCACGGGGTTGAGACGGGTGGCCAAGTCGGCCATATTGAGGGTGCCGGTGAGCATGTAGAGCAGGCCGACGCCGATGAGGATGAAGGTGGCGCCGATGGTGCCCATGATCAGGTATTGGTAGGAGGCCATCAGGGCGCGGCGGTCGCGGCCCAGGCTGATGAGGGCGTAGGACGAGATCGACGAGATTTCTAAAAATACAAAGAGGTTGAAGGCGTCGCCGGTGGCGGCAATGCCCAAAAGGCCTACAAAGCTGAGCAGGTAGGCGGTGTAGAACAGATGGTGTTGCTCCAGGGGGATTTCGGCGGCGATGCTGGCGGGGGCGTAGAGCAGGACGACGGCGCCAATGAGGGCAACCAGCACCAGGACGTAGGCGTTGACTGTGTCGATGCGCAATTCGATGCCCCAGGGAGCGGCCCAGCCGCCCAATTCGTAGGAGATGAGGCCGGCGTCGAGAACGCGCAGGAGCAAGAGGACGGCCATGCCCAGCACGGACCAGGCGGCGAGCAGGGATAAAGCCCAGGTGAGGGTGCGGTGGCGCAATAGGACGCAAAGGGGGGCGGCCAATAGGGGGACGACGATGAGCAGGACGGGCAGGTGAGATTCCATTTAAGCTTCGCCGTCCTGTTGGTGGATTTCGTCTTCCTCAATGGTGCCGTAGGCTTCTTTAATGCGCACCACCAGGGCCAGGCCCACAGAGGTGGTGGCGACGCCGACGACGATGGCGGTGAGGATGAGCACGTGCGGTAGGGGGTTGGAGTAAATGGCGTCGCCGCCGGTGACTATGGGGGCGGTGCCGCCGTCTTTTTTGCCCATGCTGATGTAGAGCAAAAAGACCGAGGTTTGAAAGATGTTGAGACCAATGAGTTTTTTAATTAGGTTGCCGCGCGCAATCACATTGTAAAAACCGGCCATCATCAAAAAGACGACCACCCAGTAGTTAAATAAGCCCGCTAGCAGTTTCACGTTTTCTTCTGTCCGGCGAAAGCAAAGAAAATGAGCACGACGGCAGAGGCTACGGTGATGCCCACGCCCAATTCGATGAGCAGGATGCCTAAGTGCTGGCCGTCCACGGGGTCGCGGGCCAGCACGTTGTAGTCGAGAAAGTTGCCGCCCAAGAACAGGCCGGCGACGCCGGTGCCGATGTAGAGCAGCAGGCCCAGGGCGGCGAGGCGTTGCAAGAAGGTGGGGGGCGTTGCTTTTTGGGCTTTATCGAGGCCAAAGACCAGGGCATAGAAAATGAGCGCGGCGCCAAAAATAACGCCGGCCTGAAAGCCGCCGCCCGGGCCGTAGTCGCCGTGGAATTGCACGTAGAGGGCAAAGACCAGGATGAGCGGAATGAAGGGTTTGGCGACGACGCGGAGGACGATGCGCTCTTTCATTGCTCTTCTTCCCCGGTGCGGTGGGCGCGGCGGCGCAAGAGTAAGAGGGCGCTGATGCCGGCGGTGAAAATGACCGTGGTTTCACCCAAGGTGTCGTAACTGCGGTAGCTGGCCAACACCGAAGTTACCATATTGGGGACGCCGACTTCAGCGGGCGAATCTTGGATATAGCGCGGCGCCACGTGGCGGTGGACGGGCGCGTTGGGGTCGCCGTAGTGGGGCATGTCCAGGGTGCCGTAGATTAAGATGGCGCCGGTGGCCAGGGTGGTGAGGAGGGCGCCCCAGGAAGGGCGGGTGGGCACTTTCTCGTGGCGTTCCGTCAGGCTCAGGGCACCCAGAAAAATTACCGTGGCAATGCCGGCGCCCACGGCGGCTTCGGTAAAAGCCACGTCCACGGCGTCTAACACCACAAAGATGGAGGCCGAGAGCAAGCTGTAAATGCCGGTCAGCACAACGGCGGCAAAGAGGTCGTGGAGGCGCGTGACGGCAATGGCAATTACCATCAGGAAGGCCAGCAGGAGGACTTCGAGCAGGGCGATCATTGAGTCTCTTCTCCCCCGTCTAATTGCGGCTCAACACCGGCGGTGAAAGCCGCCTTGGCAATGGCGTGGGTGGCGGTGGGGCTGGTCGAGAGGAGCAGGATGAGGATCATGATGAGTTTGACCGTTACCAGGGTCAGGCCGCCCTGGATCATGAGGCCGATGAGCACCAGGGCGGCTCCCAGGGTGTCGGTAATGCCGCTGCCGTGCATGCGGCTGTAAAAATCGGGCAGGCGCAAAAGGCCAATGCCGCCGACGAGGCAAAAAAAGGAGCCGGCAATGAGGCAGGCCCAACTGAGCAGGTCGGGGACGGAAGTCATGCGATGGTCGTCCCCTCGCTCTCTTCGCCGGCCGCGCCTAGATTGTTGTAGCGCACGTATTTGAGGATGGCGACGGTGCCGATGAAATTGATCAGCACGTAGACCAGGGCCAGGTCGAGGAAGTCGGGGCGGCCGGTTAAAAAGCCGACGACGGCGATGAGCAGGACGGTTTTGGTGCCAAACATATTAACCGCCACAACGCGGTCGTAAACGGTGGGGCCCAGCAGGGCGCGCGTCAGGGCTAAAGCCATGGTGATTAGCACGGCGATGAGGGCGACGGCAAACATTAGTGCTGGCCCTCGACGCGGGCGACGCGGCGGTCCATATCGCCGCTTTGGAGTTCGGCGGCGCTCTCCTGAGTGAGGGCGTGAACGGTCAGAATGCCGTCGCTGAGCAGGAGGGTGACGGTGCCCGGGGTTAAGGTGATGGAGTTGGCGTAGATCGCTTGGCCCAATTCCGTTTCTTGGGAGACCTCAAGACGTACTAGATTGGGGCTGATGGGGAAACTGGGTTTGAGGATGCGGTGCGCCACATCGATATTGGATTTGACGATGGCGCCCAACAGCCAGGGCGAATAGGCGATAAAGCGCAGGCCCAGGCGTATGGGGTGTTCGCCTTCTTCGAGGGTGTGCATGCGGTAGGCGATGAATACCGCAAGGGCACAGGAGAGGGCGCCAAAAGACAGCAGCAGGGGGGGGTAATGCCCCGACCACAAGAGCCACATGGCCGCTAGCACTAATGATAAAATAAAAAATGGTTTCAAGTCGCTTGGTCCTTAATTTGTGGATTACAACAACAATACTGTGGGCACTTTTTGTAAGTCATTGATAAATAACGGCTTAGGTAAATAGGCATTGAAGTTTGTAACTTGTTGATAAATAATCACTTACGAATTTCAACCTTACAAAAATTCGCTCAAAATCGAAAAAGTGTCCACAGTATTGAACAAAGCAATTATAAGAAAAATTTTGGCCGCGACAAAACGCCGCGGACCCAGAAGGGCCCACTGGACGAGCCGGTCTGGCGACGACACATTCACTTCGTTCTTTTTGGGAGAGTTTACCGCATGACTACAAATGAAAATGCCGTTCCGCGCCTTTTCTTGTTGGATGTGCAGCGTTTGCTAGAAACTCGGCGGCGTGTTTTTTGGGCCGAACCCGCGCTGCTGGCGGCCGACGATTGTTTATTGCAAGACGCCGACCGGGCTTTGCAGATGGGGCCTTTTTCGGTGACGGATAAGGAGGTGGCCCCGCCCAGCGGCGACAAACGCGACTACGTCAGCCAGGCGGCTTTTTGGTGGCCGGATGCCGGCGCGGCGGACGGTTTGCCCTATGTCTGCCGCGACGGTGAAGTCAATCCGCAAAGTCGGCAATTGGACGGCGCGCGGCTCGGCGCTATGTGCTCGGCAGTCAACGCGTTGAGCCTGGCCTATTTTTTTAGCGACCACGAGACGTTTGCCGAGCACGCCGCTTTATTGTTGCGCTGCTGGTTCTTAGACGAGACCGCGGGCATGAACCCGCACTTGCTATACGGCCAGGGTATACCCGGCCGCTGCCTTGGTCGCGGGCGGGGCATTATAGATACCAGTTTATTTGCCTGGCTGGTTGACGCAGTGGGCTTGTTGGGCGCGGCGCCGGCGTGGAACGACGAGGACCAGGGGCAATTAGAGGAGTGGTTCGCCCAATATCTCGATTGGTTGTTGAGCAGTGATCACGGCAGGGAGGCGGCGAACCAGCTCGACCACCACGGGACCTGCTACGACGTGCAGGTCTGCTGCCTGGCCTTATTTTTGCAGCGCCAGGAGGTAGCGCGCCAGGTGTTAGAAGAGCGCGCGACGCAGCGCATTGCGGCGCAGATAGGTGTCGACGGGCGGCAAGAGCGCGAACTGGGGCGCGCCTGCGGGTTGGATTGTTGCACCTTGAATCTCATGGCGTTTTTTGATTTGGCTACTCTGGGCGAGCGCTTGGACATGGATCTGTGGCACTGGCGAGGGGAAGGGGGCGGCAGCGTAGAACAGGCTTTTAGTTGGCTTGTCGAAAACGGCGTTAAACGCAAGGGGTGGGCCTATAAACAGGTTGTCGCTTTTGACCGCGCCAAATTCTTGCCGCTGCTGCGGCGGGGGGCAAGGTTTGAATGGGGTGACTGCGAGGCCTTGATTCAAGAGTTGGAGGGGGTGGATATTGAGGCAGATCGCACCAACCTATTGCACGCCAATTTGCCGGACTAATGTGTTTGGCGTTTAGCGGCGTTTTTCTTATACTTCTCACTCTCTAAATTAGAAATTTTCGCTGGGAGAATAGGCATGAAGCGAGTTGGATACCTGGCCATATTACTGTGCGCATTCGGCATCGGAGTACCGGCGGCCGTCGATGCGGGCGGTGCGGCAGGGGGAGGCAATTTCCCGCCCAGCCTGGAAAGTTATGGCGACGGTCATCTTGAAAATTTGGGAGACGTGCTTTCCCACCGCGCCGCTGCGGAACCGTTTAATGTGGTCGCCACCTTCATTTTTATCTGCGCCATTATTCACACGTTTCTGAGCAGCAAATTTACCGAGGTCGCCCACCGCTTGGAGCACCGGCACGAGGAGAAAAAGCGAGGGGGCCAGGCGGACAAAGATTCGGTGAGTTTGGGCGCCGGTGTCTTTCACTTTCTCGGCGAGGTGGAGGTGGTATTCGGTCTGTGGGCGGTCGCCCTCACCGCGGCCATCATGGGTTTTTACGACTGGGACACCACCGTCGGCTACATGGGGTACACGGTTAACTACACCGAGCCCCTGTTTGTGGTGGTGATTATGACGCTGGCGTCGACGCGTCCCATACTCAAATTGGCGGAGTTGATGTTGTGGAAAATCGCCAGTTTTTTTGGCGGCATGCTGGCGGCCTGGTGGTTGACCATTTTAACCGTTGGCCCCATCCTGGGCTCGTTTATTACCGAGCCGGCGGCCATGACTATTTCGGCGCTCTTGCTGGCGGAAAAATTCTACAGCCTAAACCCCAGCGACAAATTTAAATATGCCACCATCGGTTTGCTCTTTGTCAATATTTCCGTCGGCGGTACTCTAACGCATTTTGCCGCACCGCCCGTGCTCATGGTCGCCACGCCGTGGAACTGGGGCATGGGTTTTATGTTCACCACGTTCGGTTGGAAAGCGGTGATTGGCATTTGCCTGGCCAACGCGCTGTACTACTATCGTTTTCGCGGCGAGTTAAACGAGTTGCAGGAAAAATACCAGGTGGTGCGCATGCAGCGGGAGTTGCAGAGCATCTACATCAAGCGCGAAGATTTGGAGGCGGAATTCGGCGAGATCGAAGAGGTGGTGTGCAACGAGTTGGGCTTTACGGCTTCCTTCGAGCAAAAGTGCGCCGAGATCAAAGAGGGGTTTTGGACCAGGTTGCAGGAGCGCCTGAAGGGCAAGGACGTCGATTTGGGCCTGGTTGAAGAGGCGTTTGAGCAACGCTTTGAAGAGACGAAGATACACCAAATGCGCCAGGCGTTGCCGGGTTTATTGCCGGCCGACCAGCGCCCGGCTTTCCGCGATCCAGATTGGGATCAGCGCGAGAGCAGGGTGCCGGTTTGGGTCATGCTGGTCCACGTGTTGGGCATGGCTTGGACGGTGTTTAACGCCCACCACCCGGCGCTATTTTGCGTTAGCTTTCTTTTCTTGCTGGGGTTCGCCCAGGTGACCGCGCCTTATCAAAATCGCATCGATTTAAAGCCGGCGCTCTTGGTGGGTTTCTTTTTGGCGGGTTTGGTGGCGCACGGCGGCGTACAGGCCTGGTGGATTGCGCCGGTGTTGGGTTTGCTCACGGAGGTGCCGCTGATGTTTGGGGCGACGGTGCTGACAGCGTTTAACGACAACGCGGCTATTACTTATTTAAGCACGCTGGTGCCCGGTTTTACCGACGGGCTCAAATACGCGGTGGTGGCGGGTGCCGTGACGGGCGGTGGTTTGACCGTCATTGCCAATGCACCCAACCCGGCCGGTCAGTCTATTTTGAAGGGGTTTTTTGCTAACGGGGTGTCGCCGTTGGGGTTGCTCAAGGAAGCCGTGGTGCCGACGATTATCATGTTTATCTGTTTTCTGCTGCTGCGTTTCTAAGGTGGAAAGCGGGATAAAAAGTAAAAACCGAGCACATCCTAAGGATGTACCCGGTTTTACTTTTTGGGGGGACGATCGACCTCTGAAGGAGGCGGATGTCCCTGCCAGGTGGTGTACCACCTGGATCCTGGAGTTAGGTCAGGCGGTACACCTTCCTGTTATAGACTCCAATGGACCACCTCCTTTCGTTTACGCCTGGTTACACATGGGCCCAGACGCGCGCTCGGGCTGGCCGATACGCGGGTGGAACATACTTTCTTTTGGCGGGCCGCAGCGCAGCCTATCCAATCATTGGCAAATATAGAACAATCGCCTAGTCAGAGTCAAACAAAAAAAGGGGATGGGGCTGGTGAAGGGTATGGGAATGGCATATTTTAGCTGCTTTGTAGGAAGGTAGGTGAGAGTTGGGGGAGAACCTAAGCGCGTTCTTTTTTGGGACAAACTAGATCGGGTAAAACTATGGCACACATAGAAATGTATGCCAGTTGGTTCTGTCCTTATTGCTGGGTTGCGCGGTTTATGTTGGGGCGCAAAGGGGTGGAATTTGAGAAGAAAGGCATTCTATTTCTTTTGGGCATTAAATTTCCGACGCGCAATTATAGGGATATGGTGCAGCGCACGGGCGGGGAGCGCACCATTCCGCAGATTTTTGTCGACGGGCAGTACTTGGGCGATGAGGAAACGCTGGCCGAGTTGGAACGGCAGGGGAAATTGGATCAAGCGCTGGGGGTGGGGCGCGCATAGAGAGGGGATAGGATCGTTGGCGAGTCGTTGGGCACGAAGTGATCTCTAAGTTGAGCGATTTGATTTTTGAAAGGATGCTATGCTAGCATACACCAGGCCTTTAGCGGAAACGCTTATCGCGCTGCGCAGTGGTCGGGAGGATTTGCAGGAGCATATTAAAGCCGTCTGCGGTCGCGTCGACGAAATCGAAGGTCAATTGCAGGCGCTGGTGCCCGAAGCCGGGCGGCTGGATAGGTTGTTGAGCGAAGGAGCGGCTTTGCAAGAGATGTTTCCCGATCTCGACTCGCGGCCGCCGCTTTACGGCGTATTAGTGGGAGTTAAGGATATTTTTCACGTGGATGGGTTGATAACACGGGGTGGGACGGCGCTGTCTAGTGAACTCTTTGCCGGGGCAGAGGCGGCCAGTGTTGCCGCTTTGCGGCGGGCTGGGGCGCTGGTCTTGGGCAAGACGGTGACTACGGAATTTGCCTATATGGAGCCGGGGCCCACGGGCAACCCGCACAATTTGGCGCACACGCCGGGCGGATCGAGCAGCGGGTCGGCGGCGGCGGTGGCGGCGGGGTATTGTCCAACGGCGCTGGGGTCGCAGACGGTGGGGTCGGTCATTCGGCCGGCGGCGTTTTGCGGCATTGTGGGGTTAAAGCCGAGTTATGGTCGAGTGGACGCGCAGGGGGTGCTTTATTTTTCGCGCTCGGTGGATACGGTGGGCATGTATACGCAGGACGTGGCGGGTATGGGGGCGGTGGCCGAGGTGGTGTGTGCGGGATGGAGGAGAGGTGTGGAAGTGGACAGGCCGGTGCTGGGGGTGGTGGAAGGGCCTTATGTTGAACAGGCGTCCGAGGAGGCGTTGTCGGCATTCGAACGCCAGGTGGGGCGTTTGCAGGAGGCCGGGTTTGCGCTGCGGCGGGTAGGGATATTAGAGGATGTCGGAGAGATAAACGAGCGCCACCAGCAGCTCACTGCGGCGGAATTTGCCCAGGAGCACGCGGTGTGGTTTGACCAATACGAGGCGCTCTACCGGCCGCGCACGGCGGAACTCATTCGCAAGGGGCGGCAGGTCGGTGAAGAGATGCTGGAGTGCGGCCGGGCGGGGCGGGCCGCATTGCGGCAGGAGTTGGAGGGACAAATGGCGGCGCACGGCGTAGACGTATGGGTTTGTCCGCCGGCGACGGGGGCGGCACCGGCGGGGCTGGACTACACCGGCGACCCGTGCATGAACTTGCCCTGGACCCACGCCGGATTGCCGGCGTTAAATTTGCCGGCGGGCAGGGCGGCCAACGGCTTGCCGCTCGGTTTGCAGTGTTGCGCGGCGGTGGGGCGGGACGAGGAGTTGTTGGCCTGGGGCGGCGTGATGGAAGGCGTTTTGCGCGCTATAGAATAATGAGGAAATGACATGACGGAAGAAGAAAAATATCTATTTGATCTGCAAGGGTATATCGTGCTCAAAGGCGTGGTGCCGCAGGATGTGGTAGAACAGTGCAATGCGGCGCTGGACCGGTTTGAGAAGATGGATTCGGCCGACTATCCGCCGCCGTTGGTGCTGGGCGACCAGCAGACGGAGAGCAATCTTTATATATCCAACATTATGGAAGGGGATGGGGTCTTTTTTCAACTGGTGGACTTGCCCAAGGTGTTGGACGTGGTCGAGACGGTGACCGGCGGTCCCTATCGACTGAATCACACCTATGTGATTTATCGCTGGGGCGGGGGGTACACGCCCTTGCACATGAACGCCACGCCCATCTTGCCCAAATGCCAGTATCACTGTCGCAATGGGCAGATGGTTTCGACGTTGACCAAGGCGGTTTTCCCCATGTTGGACAGCGGGGCGGAGGACGGCTGTTTTGCGGTTATTCCGGGGGCGCACAAGAGCAATTTTCCCAGGCCCTGGGATGATCATCCCCATGATAATCCGTCGCTGGTGCCGGTGCCGGCCGAGGCCGGCGACGCCATTATTTTTACCGAGGCGCTAACGCATGGCTCAATGGTGAATACTTCCAATCGCCCCCGTCGCACCCTATATTATTGTTATAGCATAGGCTATATGCCCGATTGGGGCGGTCAAGGGCTGCATTTCAGCGAGGAGTTGACCGGGCGCCTCAGCGACGAGCAACAAGAAATTATACGGTTGAAATAAGAGGAGAAGGACCGATGTTGACGCGGGAAGAAATTGAATTTTATCAGCAAAACGGCTATCTGGGGGTCGAAGACGTGTTCTCCGGTGCAGAGATCGAGGAGATGCGGCGCGTCACCGACGATTTTATAGAGCAGTCGCGCACCGTTACCCAAAACGACGAGGTATTTGATCTGGAGCCCGATCACACGCCCGCCGCGCCCAGGCTGCGCCGCCTCAAAGCGCCCACCCAACAGCATGCGGTGTACGACGGCGCTCTGCGCCACGATAAATTGCTCGATATCGTCGAGCAGCTCATCGGCCCGGGGCTGCGCTATAACGGCGACAAACTCAATATGAAATTGCCCGAGTTTGGCAGTCCGGTGGAGTGGCACCAGGACTGGGCGTTCTATCCGCACAGCAACGACGATTTGCTGGCGGTGGGGGTGGCGCTGGACGATATGTCGACAGAGAACGGCTGTTTGATGGTGATACCGGGGTCGCATAAGGGCAAGATATACGACCACCACCAGGACGGCCGTTTTGTGGGGGCGGTCACCGAAGAGGATTTTGTCGACGAGGAGGCCGTGGAGGTGCACGTCAAGGCCGGCGGGGTTTCCATTCACCACGTGCGCACCCTGCACGCCTCCCTGCCCAATACGTCGGAGCGGCCGCGGCGGCTCTTGCTCTTGCAATATTGCTCGGCCGACTCCTGGCCGGTGTATCCGTCGCTCGATTGGGAAAAATACGAAGCGACGTTTTTGCGCGGCGTGCCGTCGCCAAATATTCGCGTTGAAAATGTGCCCCTGCGCTTGCCGCTGCCGGCGGCCTTGCGACCGGGGTCGATTTACGAGAACCAGACGGTGCTGGCGCGCACTACGTTTAAAACGGTGGCATCGGGATAAAAATGGCAGCTTTCGATTGGGAGTTTCCCTATGCGTCGCGACGCATGCCGGTGCTGGCGGCCAATGTGGTGGCCACTTCACAGCCGCTGGCGGCGCAGGCGGGGTTGCGCATGTTGCTCAAGGGGGGCAATGCCGCCGACGCCGCTTTGGCCGCGGCCATCGCCCTGACGGTGGTGGAGCCGACCAGCAACGGCATTGGCTCGGATGCTTTTGCCATTATTTGGGATGGCGAAGAATT
>CAXGRO010000093.1:0-13022 GCA_964012055.1 uncultured bacterium | reverse complement strand
CGTCGTCGTAGAGCGGGATATTCCACTGCAAATATTTGGGGCCGTTTTCCAAAAAGTCGGCTTGCAAGGTGCCCATGGGCGCCATGTCGATGGGGTGGACATCGCGGTGCCAATTGGCAGGGCCGTGGTCGCGCTGCGGGCTGCACATCACCATCATGCCGGCCGTGCAGGCGTGTTCCGGAACGCTCAATAACTGTTGGCAGACGCCCAAGGTGTTTTCGTGCAGCCAGATTTCGACGGTGTTGGCGGTGGCCGCGTCAATGAGTTGTTCGTAGTGCGACAGGCGCGGTTGGGCGCCGGTTTCCCAATGGCCGCCCGGCGGCTCGCCGGGCTGGCGTTCTTTGGCCCAGATTTCTTTTTGGCGCTCGACGAGCACGGCCATGGCGCTGCGCAGTGCGTCCAATTGCTGCGGCGGGATGACTTCGGACAAGACGATAAAACCGTCGTCGAGTAGCTGTTGTTGATCGACTTTCATTTTACCTCTCTCGCTGCCAAAAGGCCACGTGGGGCAGGTCGAACACGCCGGCCGTGGGGCGCCCCTGGCCGTGGTAATAACCGGCGTGGATCCAAAAGTTGGCGTGGTCGGCGCCGCCGGGGTGGTATTGGCGGTGCAGGGTGTTGAGTGGGTGGTAGACGGCGCTGCCTTCCTCTATTTCGATGTCGTATACTTTGGTGTTCTGCGGGTCGGCGGTGGCGATGTTGCCGGGCCCTTCAATCAGGTACATGGCTTCGACAAATTCCTGGCGCAGGGGCTCGACCCATTTGTCGATGCCGTGGTAGTGCAAAAAATTGCCCTGCCCCGGCTCGTGGGAGAGTTCGTGGGCGTGGCAGGGTCGGTCGATATGGCAGAGGAAGGCGATGCCGAAAATGGGTTCGTCGCCGCTGCTCTCTATGGTGCGGGGCACGTCGCCGCGCACATAGTATTGGGTGCCCTGGCGCAGGGGGATGGTGAAGGGCTCGTTTTGGGGGGTGTTGTCGGGCCAGGCTTTGAGGACGCCGGTGCCTTTGAGGCAGTGGAACGCTTCGTGGCCTTCGCTGGGGCCGCGCACGGCGCCCGGGTTGTAGTGGAATTCGCCAAAGCTGAAGTTCGGGTCGCTGATGGTTTCTTCACACAGGAGTTTGTTAAAGGTGCCCCACGAGTGTTGTTCGCGGATGCCTTCGTCGTTGGCGACGACGATTTTACCGGTGTAGTTCATGTAGGATCCTTTTGTTTGGGCTGTGATGTGTGCGAGTGGTGGTGGATGGTGAATTTGATAATTGAATTTTGGGAAATATAGGTTTTGGAGGGAGAGGAGAAAAGGGTGGGGTAGGGTTTTCTTTAGTGGGTGAATGATGTAGATTCTAAGGCGTGGAAAATTGGGGTTGGCTTGTGGTGGGACGGTATGGGTAGGGGACGGTTCCTCGCTCATTCTCGCCCGGTTCCTGCCGGGCTCTGAGGTCAAAGGCCCTGTCCGCTGTCCTGCGGACAGGGCCTTTGAAATCCGCTCTGGGACCGCCCCCTACCCATACCTCCGCAAACGTAGTTTACCTGCGCTACTACTGAGAAGTGACGAATTTGCGCCGCAACGTTATTCTATTCAGTGTAGGGTTTGTACCGGAAGTACATTTGAAAAACGTAGATTACACGTAAACGATCGCTAAGCGGTGAGGGGGTGGTCTCAGAGAGGGTAATGCCTCGGAGCCGGGCAGGAAGCCCGGCGAGAATGAGCGAGAGGTCCCCCCATTCCGCGTTACAGGCAAATGCCCCCATCCCCAAGTAATACTACCCCAATTGGCACCTGTCAACCAGCAACGTATATTTGACTCCGCCAAAAAAAGTATACCAAATGTGCCATTCCCGAGTATGTAAAGATACCTAGAAAGGAGTTGGGTTATGTTCCGAGAAGTCGACGTAGCGGCCATTTCGTTCGTGCCGAAGAAATTTGACCTGCAGGGCAATGCCGATCGTTTAGAAGAAATGTTTCGCCAGGCGGCCAAAGGGGGGGCGCAATTGGCGCTGGGGCCCGAAGGCGTGTTGGAAGGGTATGTTATCGAGCCGATCATTGCCGGGGAAGTGGCAGCGCGGGTGATGAATGAAGTGGCCGTGACCATGCGCGGGCCGGTGCTCGAGCGCTTTCGCAAATTGGCGCGTCAGTTGAAGATATGTTTGGCGTTTGGCTGCGCCGAAAAGATTGGCAAGGACGTGTTTAATTGTGCCGTTTTTATCGACCACACGGGGCGGCTGTGCGGCAAGTACCACAAGATGCAATTGGCAGAAGGGTCGCATCGGTCGTGGTGGTTTAACCGGCTGGGCAAGAAGAGCCGGGCGTTTAACACGCCGTTTGGGCGCTGCGGTTTTTTGATTTGCAACGACCGCTGGAATGAGGACATTGCGCGCATTCCGGTGCTCGACGGGGCGCAGTATTTGTTGATACCCTCCTTTGGGTCGTGTTCCAAGGAACAGGACGAAGCGGTGCTGGCGCGCGCCCGCGAAAACGGCGTAGCCATTTTGGAGGCCAACGTGGGGGTAACGCTGGCGGTGAGCAAGGGGGAGATTGTGGCGCGGGAGAGAAAGAAGACGGCGCTGACGTTTACGACCATTGCGATTCCCGAGGCGGCGTCGGCGCGCAGCCGCGATCGGCACGAGCAGGCGTTTCTCAAGTGGCGCCGGGGGGAGATGCCGGTGCGCTACCGCCGTTATATGGACGGCATAAATTCCAAGAGAGATCCGACCAAGTCCAAGCATGACGCCAAGGGGCGGATTTTGGGCAAGGGCGAGAAATGAGCGGCGCTGTGGACATCGAGGAGTTGGAAGCGCCGTTAGAGGCCGGCCTGGCGGCCGAATTGACGTCCTTGTGGGAAGAGGTGTTTGATAGTTCCTACGAAAAATTTCAAGGCACGCTCAGGGGCGAGGAGTGCGAGTACAACCGCGATCTCTTTTTTGTGGGACAGCGCAACGGGGAAGTGGCGGGCACTTGCCACGTGGCGCTGGCGCACGGGCAGCCGCGGCTGGGCGGTTTTGGCGAAGTAGTCACGTCGCCGCAATTTAGGCGGCAGGGCATTGCCACGGCGCTGTGCGGCCGGGCGCGCGACGTTTTTTGCGAGTTGGGCGGGGAAGCGCTCTTTTTGGGTACGGGCAACCCCGAGGCTTTGCGGGTGTACCACCGTTTGGGCTGGCGCAAACTGGCCGGTGCCAATCTGATGGTTTTAATCAACGGTGGCGCGTCGCCGGAAGTGTTTATGGCGGACTATTACCGGCAGGGGGGAGAAGTGAGCGTGTGCGGTGGTACGGCGGCGGCGCGCGTCCCCATGATTCCTTTGTTGATTTGCCCACATGACTGGCGCGTGCTGGACGCCAATGTCGGTTTGTTTTCTACGCGCTACGTGGTGCAGGGTTCGTGCATGGGGTTGTACCCGCGTTACGAGGGCATTGTGCAGGAGGGCGGTGCCTTTTTTGAAGCGCGCACCGATGCCGGTCGTTTGGTGGGGCTATCGACGGCGCGGCCCGACGGCAAGGGGAAGTGCCGGGTGGACGGTTTTGCGCACGGTCAGTACGATGCTTCCTGGGATGCTTTGATACAGGCGGCGTTGGATTGGGGCGGCGAACGGGGATTGATCTGCGAAGTGGTGATGGCCAATGAGGACGAGGACCGGCGGGCGCGTTTTGCGGCGCTTGGTTTTGTGGACAGCGGCGCGGCCGCCGATTTTGAATTGCAAAATAGGTCGATTGCCGCGATGCGCCTGGAGCGAAGTTGAGCAGCCAGTTTTAAATCTGGGTAAGAGTAGAGGCGAGGAGTAGCTCATGTTACTGGAAGACAGAGTGGCCGTAGTTACCGGCGCCGGGCGCGGTATTGGCCTGGGCATTGCCGAAACGTTTTGCAGGGAAGGCGCCCGGGTGATCATCGGCGAGTTGGACGAGGAGTTGGGTGGAGCGGCGGCCGAGGCGCTCAGCGAAAAGGGGTATCGCACCCAGGCCATGAGGCTGGATGTGGCGCAGGCCGAATCGTGCGCCGAGGTGGCGGCGCGGGCGGTGGAGGAGCACGGCTGCATTGACGTACTGGTGAACAACGCCGGGGTGTTTTTCCTGCACAAATCGGAGGACATGCCCGAGGCCGACTGGCGCTTGCAGATCGACGTGCTGCTCACCGGTCCATTTTTGATGACCCAGGCGGTGGCGCGGGCGGCGATGATCGCGCAGCGGCGCGGCAGCGTGGTCAACATCGCCTCGATCGGCGGCATGGGCGGTTGGCCCATGCGCTCGGCTTACAACGCCGCCAAGGGCGGCGTGCTGGTGCTCACGGAAGTGCTGGCGGCCGAGTGGGCGCAGTACAACATTCGCCTCAACTGCGTGTCGCCGGGGGTGACGCGCACCGAAATGGTGGAGCGCGTCATGCGCAGCGGCGAAGTGAGGATGGAGGGGTACGAGCGGCGTACGCCGCTGGGGCGCTTGGCCGACGTGCAAGAGGTGGCCGATGCCGTGCTCTTTTTGGCCTCGGACCGTGCCGCTTATGTAACCGGCGAAAATTTGCGAGTGGACGGCGGCTGGGTGCCGTGGGGTAATTTAAATGCCGTTGGTTTTCCGGAGGAGGGCGTCGATGAGTGAGGCGAAGTTTGAGGGGCAGGTCGCGGTGGTAACGGGCGGCGGGCGCGGGCTGGGCCTGGAGATCGGCCGGCGCTTGGGCCAGAGCGGGGCGCATGTGGTGTTGGCCGATATAGACGCCGAATTGGGGGTAGGGGCGCAGGAGCGTTTGCGCGGCGAGGGGTTGGCGGTTGAATTTGCGGAACTCGACGTGCGCGAACCGGCACAGAGCGCTGCGCTGGTACAGAGATTGGTGGAGGAGCGCGGGCAGGTCGATGTGTGGGTCAACAACGCGGGCGTGGCCCACAAGGGGCCGGCCGAAGATATGGAGCGAAAACAGTGGGACGAGAGTTTGGCGGTGATGCTCTCGGGCGCGTTCTATTGCGCCCAGGCGGCGGGACGGGTGATGCTGGAGCGCGGCCGCGGGGTGATTGTCAATATGGCGTCGGTCAACGGATATGTGGCGGTGGAAGGGCGGGTGGCGTATGGTACGGCCAAGGCGGGTTTGATTATGCTCACCCAGGCGCTGGGGGTGGAATGGGCCGGTCGCGGGGTGCGGGTGGTGGGCCTTGCGCCGGCCGTGGTTATGACCGAAATGGTCGAGAAGGGATTGGCCGAAGGCACGGCTTCGGTAGAGGCGTACGAAAGGCGCACGCCGCTGCGGCGGTTGGGGACGCTGGAGGAAGTGGCCGAGGCGGTTCTTTATTTGGCCAGTGATGAAGCTTCTTATGTGGTCGGGGAGACGTTGCGGGTGGATGGGGGTTGGGTGGCGTATCAGCTTTTTTGAGGTGTTCGGGTTGAGTGGAGTTGGCGGGGGCTTGGTGGCGTCTGCGGGAGGCGGCTTTGCCTCTGGTGCTTTGTGAGGCTCAAGGGCGACCTGCCCGACTCCTCTCCCCCACAGCCCTGGTGGGCTGTGAGTCCCGGCCGCCCTTTGCCCCCTTCAGCACTCCCACAAAGCACCGCCGGCAAAATCGCCTCCCGCAGACGCCAGTGGGCATATGGGTTAATAACTGCGTTGGTCTTGATAAGTTAGAGATAAAGATGATAAAGTTAGGAGGAAGGTATGAATATCGTTGGGGCGCATCACACCAGTTATACAGTGGCCGATATCGAACGATCGCTCGCGTTTTACGTGGGGTTGCTGGGGTGTGAGGTGTTGTGGCGCCGCCGAATTGAAGACCAGTACTTTGGCGACATTGTGGGGTTTGTCGGTTGCGTGGTGGAGGCGGCGCATTTGCGCGTACCCGGTTCGGAGCACGTGATCGAATTGTTTGAGTACGTCGAGCCCAAGGGGGCAGTGGCCGACGTGCGGACGAATAATGTAGGGAGTTCGCATATATCGTTTGTGGTGGACGATCTGCTGGGGGCTTATGAGGAATTAAGCGCTAAGGGGGTGGTGTTTCGCTCGTCGCCGGTCAAGGTTACGGCGGGGGCCAACAAGGGGGCCTGGGGGGTGTATATGGAAGACCCAGATGGAATTAGTATGGAGCTGTTTCAAAAGGCCGGGGGGTAATATACAATAATGAAGCAAAGGAGTTAGTATGGATAGACGACTCTACACCGTGTCGGAAGAGGAGAAATACTATTTTGATCTGTGCGGTTATCTGGTGGTGCGCAACGTGTTGACGGCGGCGGAGGTCGACGCCTGCAATGCGGCCATCGACCACTTTGCCGACCAGATTAATCACTACGACGGTAGTTTATCGCGCGGCTCCAAGGCTTTGGCCGGCGCCGCCAGCCGGCGGCAGTTGTCCGGCATGCTGGGCTGGCCGTCGCCCTACCGCGAGCCCTTTCGCAAATTGCTGGTCCACCCCACGGTGGTGTCGCGTCTGAACGAGTTCAGCGGCAAGGGGTTTCGTTTGGACCACGGCCCCCTGCTGATCAACGCCAGCGCCGGGACGGAGGGGCACAGCCTGCACGGGGCGGGC
This sequence comes from uncultured bacterium, assembly GCA_964012055.1. Classification (GTDB taxonomy): domain Bacteria; phylum Latescibacterota; class UBA2968; order UBA8231; family UBA8231; genus CAXGRO01. The sequence continues at coordinate 6,536 of CAXGRO010000093.1, read as the reverse complement.
GAGCCCCACAGTGCGGCCACGTGGTACCACCAGCAGAACGGCAGGATCTACTGCCAGGGCATTACGGTGGCCTGGCAACTGGCCGACTGCAAGGCCGGCGACGGCGGTTTTGCCCTGGTGCCGGGCAGCCACAAGACGCGCGAGCCCACCCCGTCTGGGGTGATTTCGGTGGAAGAAGATATGGGGCTGGTGGTGCAGCCCGAAATGAAGGCGGGCGACGTATTGTTTTTTGCCGAGACGGCGACGCATGGAACGCTGCCCTGGAAAGGTGAGCACGAACGGCGTTCGGTGTTGTACAAATACGCCGGGCGCGGGGTGGCGCGCGCCGGGGGCAAGTATTTTACGCCGCAACAGCGCCACGGCGATTGGGTGGAGGAATTGACGCCCGAACAGCAGGCCGTGCTCTACGGGCCGGGGGTGCACTCCGGCAGCCGCGCACCCATGCTGGAATCGGACGGCGAGAAGACCTGGATTGCGGCAACTAAATGAGGGAATAAAATGGATGCCAATGAACGGTATTTTTGGGATTTGACCGGTTACCTGGTCGTCAGAAATGTGTTGACGCGCCAGGAGGTCGCCGAGGCCAACGCGGCCATCGATGCTTGTTTGGATCGGATGATTCTGGAAGAGGAAAATGTGCGCACCAGGGGATCGGTTAGTTTGCAGGGCAAGGGACAGAAGACGCTGCACGACACGATCGAGCTAGAAAAACCGCATTGCGAGCCCTTCCGCAAAATGCTGGTGCACCCCCAGGTGGTGATGCGTTTAAACGAGATGTGTGGCAAGGGCTTTCGCCACGACCACGGCTCCTGGATCTTCTTCAGCGAAAAAGGCACCGAAGGTTTTGCCCTGCACGGCGCCGGCGACCCCCACCGCCCCAACGTGGCCTACCACCACCAGAACGGCCGCATGTACTGCAACGGCGTCACCGCCACCTGGCAGTTGTCCGATTGCGACGCCGGGGCCGGCGGTTTTGCCTGCGTGGCGGGCAGCCACAAGTCGAACTTTCCTGTACCGCCCGGGGTGCGCACCTGCGACGACGATATGGGCGTGGTGGTTCAGCCCGAAGCCAAAGCCGGCGACGTGATCTTTTTTATGGACGGGGCCCAAACCCACGGCACCCTGGCCTGGGCCGGAGAGATGCCGCGGCGTTCGGTGTTGTTTAAATACGCCAGCCGCACGGCCGTGCGCACGGGCGTAGCGACCCGGGTGGCGCCGCCTGAAATCTACTGGGACGAGGCGATTGTGGAGGGCATGAGCGAGGTGGAGCGCGCCGTCATGTACGGCCCGTGTTCCAATGTGGGCGGCGGCAAGGCCTATTTGGACATAGACGAAGAGGGCAATTTGCGCGCCAGCGACGGATCCTCTTAACGGCAGAGTGGGTATGAGCACAAAATACAGAGTGGGCATTATTGGTTGCGGCAATATCGCCGAGCGCCACGCCCGCGCATATCTGAGTGCCCCAAATTTAGACCTGGTGGCCGGGGCCGAACCCAACGCCCAGGCGGCGCAGGCTTTCCAGGAGGTTTTTGCGCTGCCGGCCATGTACGCCAGCGCCGAGGAGATGCTGGAAAAAGAGGAATTGGGCGTAGTTATCTGCACCTGGCACCTGCTGCACGCCCCCCAGACTTTGCTGGCCGCCGAGCGCGGCGCCAAAGCCGTACTATGCGAAAAACCCTTCGCCGGCAATCTGGCCGAGGCCGATGTAATGATTGCGGCTTGCCAGAAACACCAAACAAAACTGGCCATTGCCCATCAACGGCGCTTTTATCCGGGCTGGACCGAAGCGCGTCGGCTGATCGCCGCCGGTGCCATTGGCGCCTCGGTTTTGGCGACGGGCGGCGTGATAGACGGTCTGCTCAACACCGGCAGCCACGTGATTGACGGCATGCGCTATGTGCTGGGCGACCCGCCGACCAGGTGGGTCATGGGCGCACTGGAGCGCAGGTCCAATCGCTGGGAATGAGATATGCCGATTGAAGATTGCTGTGCCTTATTGGTGGAATTTGACGGGCGCGGCCAGGCCCTATTGCAGGTGGATCAGGGCAGCAATACCGGTCCCGACCACTTTGTGGTGCAAGGCACAGAGGGCCTGCTCAAAGTGGGTCCCGACGAGCTCCAGGTGATTAGCGTGAATGGCGACCGGCGAGACCCCTTTCCCGTATCTTGGGATGCCGACCTGGAAGAAGCGGCGCGACTTGCTGGTTTGGAGGGGTACTTTCGCATCGCCTACACGGCGCAAGCCTGAGAGCTGGAGGCCTGGTTAGATGGCGCTGATGATTATCGCAGCGAGGCGGCGCAAGCGCGTTACACCCAGGAGATCATGATGGCTATGTACCAGTCGGTACGTCGCCGCGAGATGGTGCGCATGCCGCTATAGGAAGATCAGTATCCCATGGCGCTGATGTTAGACGAGGGGATGTTATCGCCTGTTTATCCAGAGCAGTACGATATTCGCGGTCGAGCCAGAAAAGAGTCGGGCGCATCGCCAGGAGTACGACCGTTTACGAGCTACAGGTTTTTCGCACCCGGAGATTGTTGCGGCGTTGTTCGGTGATTGAGAGAACACAGAAAGCTCTTTAAGTGCGTACGTATTTGTTGATGCTATACGTACCCGGGAATTGATAACTGTTTTTTGTTTGATTGCGTTTTTTAACTAAGAAATACGACCGATTTATTACAAACGTACATTGAGCGCTCTGAGACCGCCCCCAAACCGCGTTCCAACGCCAACGCCCGTTTATTTCCCCACTACGCATACAAAGCCGCAATCGTAGCCTTGATATACCCCACCGCATAAGCCCAGGCAATCCGCCTGTTCGCGTCATCACCGCTGTATTCCGGTACGTGATCCACTTGCAATCCCCCTTCAAATCCCACATCCCTGAGCGCCTGTAACACCTTAAACATATTCATATCGCCGTCGTCCATGGCCAACTCTTCGTAGCCGCCGGCGGTGGGAATCTGGCCGCGCACATTGCGGCAGTGGGTGTGAAAGATCTTGCCCTTGTGCCCAAAAAAGCGAATGTCCTCCAAAATATCGACGCCCGATTCGTAGCGCGTGCCAATGCAGTAGAGCAGCCCGTTGTGATCGCTGGGCACTTCGTCGAGCACCAGGGCGGCCCAGCGCCGCGGCGAGATGGACGTGGTGCCCAACGGCGGGTCGGAAGGGTGGGTGATCAGTTTGACGTTGTAGTTTTCGGCCAGCGGCACCAGGCGTTTGAGCACTTCGACCATGCGCTGGAAGTGGGCGTCCATGTCGAGCGGGGGAAGCGGGTCTGCGGCCAGACTCTTGTCCATTTTGTCGACGTCAAAACCGTACATGGTGTAGCCGCCGCGGAAAGTGGTGGGGCCGCCGCCGCGGTGGCCCGGGTTGGGGGCCACGTGGATTGGCGTGGACATGAAGGGGATACCCAATTCGCCCAGAATGGGGATGGTTTTGCAGACGTTGTCGAGTTCCTCTTCGCCGCCGGGTTCGTCGAGCAGGAATTTGTTCAGCTCGGGGGGGGCGACGCGGTAGATCTTCATGCCGGCGGTTTCAATGCGCCGCTGGATGGCGGCCAGGCCCTCTTTGTCGGGGTAGAACTGCTCGGCAAAGCCGGGGATGCTCTCGGCGTTGTGGATGTCGATGCCGTCGGCGCCGATTTGCTGGGCAAAGCGGATGTATTCGTCCGACAGGTCCATCTGGCGCACCATAACTTTCATAACGTCTCTCCGTAATTATACGCGCTGGAATTTGTAGAACAGGTTTTCCACTCCTACTTCGCCGACGTAGAGGTCGCCGTGGCGGTCGGCCCAAATATTGTGGGCGCCGTGCTGCCGGTCGTCGGGGCCGCCGCGCACGGTCCACTGGGTTAGGAGATGGCCGTCCATGTTTAAGACGCTGATGCCGCCGCCTTCGGTTATAAAGACCGTGCCGGCGGCGTCGATGAAGAGGCCGCAGGGGTTGAGGCGGCCGGGCCATTGGGCCAAGAACGTGCCATCGGGCTCGAAAATCTGAATGCGGTTATTGGCTTCGCGGTCGGCGACTACTATGCGGCCGTCGGGGGCGGCAAAGATATTGTGGGGCAGGGTGAATTGGCCCGGCTCGGCGCCGCTGCCGCCCCAGGATTGCAGGTGGGTGCCGTCGGCGGCAAGGCGGTGTACGTGGTGCTGGCCGTAACCGTCGGAAATGTAGATTTCGCCCGAGGGCAGGCAGGCGGCGCGGGTGGGTTGGTTGAAGGGCTGGCCGTAGGCGCCGGGCTGGCCGGGGGTGCCCAGGGTTTGCAAGATCTCGCCGTCGGTGCTGCAGATGTGCACGGTGTGGTCGCCGCAGTCGGCGATGTAGAGGCGGTCGTCGGGGCTTATCCAGATGCCGTGGGGTAAGGAAAAAAGGTCTTCGCCCCAGCTTTGCAAGAAACGGCCGTCGCGGTCGAAGACGACGATGGCGGGATTGGGTTCGCGGTCGACCACGTAGACGCGGTCCTGCGAGTCGACGGCACAACAGGAGACGACGCCGAGCTGGCGGCCGTCGGGCCCCTGGCCCCAGCCGGGTATGAGTTGGTAGCGGTAATCGCCCGTTCCTACGATCATGAAGTCATTCTCCTATTCTGCAACGCGGTGTTGTTCCACGGTGTCGGGGTTTAACTCCAGGCCCAGGCCGGGGCGGTCGGACAATGTGAAACTGCCGTTTGCGACGGGTTCGGAGGGAATGGTTAGGTCGGCGCGCCAGTCGTTGAGGCCCCAGGGGTATTCGAGGATGAGAAACCCGGTGTGGGCGGCCATGACCTGGGCGCCGGCGGCGACGGTAACCGGCCCAAACGGCCCGTGCGGCGCCGCGACCATGCCGCGGCCTTCGGCCATGGAAGCAACTTTGTCGAGTTCGGCAATGCCGCCGACGATGCCGATGTCGGGCATGACCACGTCTACAGCGTTTCGGTTCATGAGGTCCCAAAAACCCTGGCGCAGCATAAAGCGCTCGCCGCCGGCCAAGCGCAGCCCGGTTTGGGCTTTGACGCGCAAATAACCGGCGTAGTCGTCTTCGGCCACCGGCTCTTCGAGCCAGAAGAGGTTTACGTCGGCCAGGGCTTCGGCGATGTGCAGGGCGACGTCGATGGTGAAGATGCCGTAGCAGTCGAGCAGGAGGTCGATATCGGGGCCAATGGCCTGGCGCACGGCGAGGGCGCATTCGATGCCGTTTGCGGCCATGCTCACGTCGTCGATGAGTCCGGAACCGCCGGAGAAGGGGGCGATTTTGACGGCGTCAAAGCCGTCGCCCACGGCGCCTTTGGCGCTACGCACAAACGCTTCGGGCATGAGTTCAAAGGTGGCGCGGGTGATATTGGCGTAGAGGTGAATCTGGTCGCGGCAGCGGCCGCCGAGCAGGGCGTGGATGGGGGCGTTGAGCGATTTGCCGAGGATGTCCCAGAGGGCTTGTTCGAGGGCACTGAGGGCGTGGATGCCGACGCGGTCGAGCAGGGTGGGAGCGCAGGAAGCGACGAGATCGGAGATGCGGCGCGGGTCCTGGCCGATGAAAAATTCGGCGAATTCGCGCAGGGCGGTCAGGCATTTGGTGCGCGGCGCGGAGGGGTTGAGTTCGCCCAATCCGCGCAGGCTGGCATCGGTGTCGATGTGGACAAAGACCCAGGTTTCGCGGGTGTTGACCTGGATGGTGATGGTGTCGATGGAGGTAATTTTCATTACACCATTTACGGGAATTAAGAGGGAAGTCGCAAGGATATATTTTTGTGACGGGCGTGGCGTAGTTATTCGGACGGCGGGGCAGGGACTCCCCATTCTGCCCCGCCTCCGATTGACTTGAAAATGGGGGCGATTTACTTGGAAGGTTATTCAATGGGGCGGGTTCCGCCTAAGGCTTGGTAGAGGGAAAGGTAGGAGGCCGCAATAGTTTCGGAAGAGCGGAAGGAGCGGATGGGCCAGTAGCCAAAAGCGTCGTGGAAGCGGATGTTGGCGTGGAAGAGGTTTTCGCTGGGCTCGGGTATTTGCGGGTAGGTGGGGATATCGTGGCGGCATTCGGCGGCGGTGGCTAAGATTTTGGAACGCTGGTTTATGTACGGGTGGGGGCCGGCGATGTAGCCGCCGCCGGCGGCGTTGACGTCGAGGTAGAAGGCGTGGGCGTGGCGCACGGAGTCTAGGGCCAGGGCTTCGAACCCGTTGATGGTGGGGGCGGCCAGGCCCGAGTTGGCCGGGTGCAGGATGAGGCGGGTGCCGAAGATGACGGGCAGGGTCGACAGGTGGGGCTAGCGGCCGTCGTGGCAGATGTGCATGGAGATGGACACGCCTTCCACTTCGAACTCGTTGAGTTGGTGGCCGTGCATGAAGCGGTTTTCGGCGGAGTGGACCTTGCTGTGGGTTGAGACGATTTCGCCGTCGGGGTCGTAGAGGCGCGAGACGTTGTAGCGCGTCGGTTGGATTGGATGGGCGGGTTCATGGCGCCAGATGGGCAGGCCGACGATGAGGTGGGGGGCGTTGTCGAGGTCGTGGAGGAATTGGCGCAGGGCGTTTTCGGCTTGGCTTATGGGTTCGGGTTCGAGGGT
>CAXGRO010000092.1:0-13050 GCA_964012055.1 uncultured bacterium | reverse complement strand
TACCAACCTGAGGAAACGGCACTTTTTTGTCAAAAAATGTCCACTGTATTGATTATATTTAATTCAATAAACACACAATTGGTCTGACATTTGCTCTTCTTAAAATACCATCCAGACGGCGTTAGATGAAGTGGGATTAGAGGCGCAAGCGTTGGCCAACCTCGAATCGTCGCTGTGCCAAAAATAACCCCGGAGGCTTTCCCCCCTCTCTGAGAAGGCACCGAAATGAATAAAAAACACACCCTGCTCTTCGTCGACGACGAGCAAAACATCCTCACCGCCCTGTGCCGCCTCTTTCGCCGCGAAGGCTATCAGATATTGCTGGCCAACAGCGGCAAAGAAGGCCTGGAGCTGCTGCAACAAAACGAAGTCTCGCTCATTATTTCCGAACAGCGCATGCCGGAGATGATCGGCGCCGAGTTTCTCGCCCGCTCCCAGGAGATAGCGCCCCACAGCATCCGCATTATGCTGACGGGTTATTCCGATATCGAGGCTGCCACCCAGGCCATAAACGAGGGCGGCATCTACCGCTACATAACTAAACCCTGGGACGACGAAGACATCAAAATGGTGGTGCGCGAAGCCCTGGAAAGACTCGACCTGGAGCAGCAGAACCGCCAGCTGACCGAAGAACTAAAAATAAAAAATGCCGAATTGTTAGATTTTAACGCCCAACTCGAAGAGAAGGTGCGCGAGCGCACCCGCGAGTTGCGCTTAAAAATCAAAGAGTTAGAAGGCAAGGACCGCATTGCCCAGCACATGCTGGAAGTCCACACCCTGGAAGAAACTTTGGAACTGGTCCTGGCAGTCATCGCCGAGATTCTAGAATTGGATAAGGGCATCGTCTACCTGAAGGACGAGCAGGGAATAAAACCCAAAGCCGCCATCGGCGTATCTGCCCCCGGCGCCATCGTGCCCCAGAGCGATCTAGCCACCGTGGCTACTTTGCCCGCCCAGCAGCGCGCCTTTGAAACAGTGGAAGAACGCAAAACCCCGGTAAACGTAAAAGATCCCCAGGATCATCCCATCCCGCCTTTTGCCGTGGTGCCCGTTCTGCGCGGCGAAGACCTGCTCGGTTACATCGAGGCCGACAATCACCGCAGCAACCAGCCGATTGCCGACGAAGAATTGGAAACGCTGGCCAGTTTTGCCCTGCAAGCAGCGGTGGCCATCAGCGACGCCCAGTCCCAGCACGATTACAGCAGTTGGAAAAGCGAACTCGACGATGTGCTCGACGATGTGCTTAAAGATGTCGACTGGAAAAGCGAACTCGACGAGGTGCTCAAAGATGTCGACAGCCTAGACAGTTTGGCGAGCGAACTGAACGACTGACCCCAGATTTTAATGCCCAGAAGAGATGCGACATCCAAGCGCTCCCGCCACCGCAGCGCCGGCGACAAAAACTCGCTTGACAACGCCTATGTCGAAGCCATAGCCGACGACGACGAGCCAACCAGCGACAACGCGAAACAACTCGAACGCAAGCCCCTGGGCAACGGTTGGACCAAGGTGGAGATCGACCCTGCGGGTATGCAAGCCATCCTGCGTGAATTGAGTTTTGGCGGCGACCCCACTCTCGAAGCGGCAGACCTGCGCAAATCCCTGGCCGAAACCTACTTGCTAAACTTTGGCCTCAACGACAAGCTCGTCGAGCAGCTCGCCGAGCAGGCCTGCGCCGCGCGCGGCGAAGTTATCCAGGGTCAATTTCCCGTTGCGCTCGGCACGCCGCCCGTACCCGGCGAAGACGGCCGCCTGGCATTCTCCTGCATCACCGACGAAGAGGCCACTATGCTGCCCTTTGCCAAAATAAAAAAGGCACTCGAACAGAGAGAACTGGAAACCGTCGTGGCCCAGCACTTGCCCACTTGCCTGGTCGCACCGGGCCAGGATATAGCCGCCTTCGTGCCGCCCACCGATGGCCAGCCGGGCAAGGACGTCTTTGGCAAAACAAGCCAATCTCCGGGTGAGCCCGTCGCCGTAGAAGCGGGGGAAAATGTCAAAGAGGTTGCCGACCGTTTTATCGCAGAGGCGTTCGGTTACCTCTGTCTGCTGCAAGACAAAATCTCCGTGCTGTCCCCCCTTTGGGTCGCACCGGATCTGATGTCGGCCCACTTGATCTACTTTCCCCAAGAAAAAGGCTGGCCCCGGCCTAAAATAGAATGGCTGCAGCAGAATTTGGACGCGGTGGGCGTCACCCACGGCCAAATCCAATCTTGCCTGGAAAACCTCAGTCGGCAAAATATCGACACAGACGCCCCCGTCCACTTCCTGCTCGCCGAGGGCACCCCGGCGGTGCCCGGCAACGACGCCCACATTAAATACGCCTTCAACCCCGACCAGAAGGCGGGCAAGATTCTCGACGACGGTTCCATCGATTTAAAGGATCGCAACGCCGCCGTCAGCGCCGCCGCCGACCAGGTCTTGGGCGAAGTCGTTCCGGCCACCGCGGGCCGGGCGGGCAGCAATATCTGTTCCGCAGAGATCGCCACTACCGACGGCGAAGACCGCGACTTTGAAGCCGGCGAAAACGTGCGCTGCGAAACCAGCGAGGGCGTGGAGTACTTTGTTGCCGAAATCGAAGGCGTCGTCTTGATCAATGGCGACACCTTATCGGTCTGCGAGGTCTTCTACGTCAACGGCGACGTCGACTACCAGACCGGCAATATCGATGTTGGAAAGGCGGTGGAAATCAGCGGCTGTGTGCGATCGGGATTCAGCGTTAAAGCCGGCGGTTCGATTGTGATTGGCGGCCTGGTAGAAGACGGCGCCCAGCTCATCGCCCGAGGCGACATCACCGTCTCCCAGGGCATCTTCGGCGAGTCGACCCGCGTCATCGGCCTGGGAGACCTGGAGTGCAAATTCATTCAGAACAGCTCGGTGATTGTGCGCCGCAACATCGTCGTGGGCAGTTATATCTACAATGCCCAGGTGAGCGCCGGCGGCCACGTTCAAGTGAAATCGGGCGGCGGCGAACGCGGCGGCAGCATCGTCGGCGGCGAATTGGTTGCCACCCAGGGCGTTCAGGCGCGCCTTCTGGGCTCCTCTACCACCGCCCACACCGTCGTGGGCGTAGGCGCCAACCCCGAAGATAATGCGCGCCAGAAAAAATTAAAAAAAGTGGTCGATCACTGCGACGTCCAAATCCTGCGCCTCTTGCGCACCCTGGGTCTGCGCGAATTTAAACACGACCGCATCAAAAGGCTCATCGCCAAGGCCCCACCCTCGCGGCGCCCTCTAGTGATCGACGCGATCAAAAAGCTAAACGAGTTGGTGGCCACCCGGGAAAAGACCAGCAAAGAACAGGAAAATTTAGCATCGGAGATCCTCCGCCAGCTCGGCAAAGGCCATGTCAAGGTCAGCGAAACCGCCTATGCCGGCGTCCAGATCCGCTATGGCGAAATAGACCTAACCCTCTCCGCCGACCTCGAGCGCCCCACCTTCTACCTAGAAGAGGACGGACGCATACGCCAGCGACTCTATCGCCAAAATTAGCACCGGCCTCAATCCAGCCGCACCTCGCCCCCCGCCTTTTGGCTGCGGTAAATTCCGTCGAGTATCTTGAGCACCTGCAGCGACTGCTCCGCCGGCACCGGCGATGGCGCCCCCTCGGCTACGGCGCGGGCAAACTCAACGCATTCCTGGGCGTGCGCTTCCAACCCCGGCGGAAAAAGTTTAAGGGTGCGATTATATTGCTGCATCGTTTCGTTATTGCTGTTCAGTATCTGGCACGAAGGCCAGTGGCTCCCTCCCTCCGTGCCGTAGAGCCACATCTGCATGTCCTCACCCATGGTGTCGTGGTGCAACAACCAGCTCACTTCGATCACCAGGGTGGCGCCGTTGGCAAAACGCACAAAGGCGGCGGCAAACTCCTCCACATCCGTTTCGGCCGGCATGGTGCGCCGCTCCCACGACGAAAAACCGCCACGCCGCCCCAGTTCGTTGCGCGCCACCCCGGTCACCGCCACCGGCTCCGGATTGCCCATCATCCACAAAGTCAAGTCGAGAATGTGCACACCGATGTCAATGCACGGCCCCCCGCCGCTGTGCTCCTTTAGAATAAAACCCGGCTTGGTGGGGGCGCCGGCGCGGCGCAACATCCAGCTGCGCGCGTGGTAAATATCGCCTAGGGCGCCCGAATCAATCTCTGCTTTGAGCGCCTTGGAATTTCCCTCAAAGCGAAAGTGCTGCGCCGTCATCAGCATTTTTCCAGAGCGGTCACGCGCCTCAATCATGCGCTCTATATCGCCGGGCGTGGGCGCCAGCGGTTTTTCGCAGATCACGTGTTTGCCCGCTTCCAGCGCCGCAATGCTCAGCGGCGCGTGGTACATATTGGGGGTGCACACGTCGACGATATCGATGTCTGGATCGGCAAATAGATCGGCCGGATCACTGTAGAGTTTGTCTATCCCCTGGGCCTCTCCCCATTCTTTGAGCGCCTCTTCCACCACGTCGCTACCCGCAACCACCTCTGCGTGTTCCGTGGCACTCCAGCCGGGCAAATGCGAGCGCGAAATGCCCCCCACGCCTACGATGCCAACTTTTAATGTCATAGCGTCCTTTCCTCGCGTAAAATTGGATATTGTACTTTGGTCCGAGAAGTGTAATAACGCATCTTATCATCTAAACGCAAATTCGCCCGCTCGAGCTAAAAATGAAAATGCTCTAACGGGCGAAGGTGGTGCGCGTTCTATTCCTACAATTTAATTGGAGTTATTCGCTGCCGTTGCCGTTGCCGTTGTCGTTGCTTATATCCTTGGTCAACGCCACTTCTACAACTTCCTGCAATTGATCGGGCCCCATAGGTTCGTCGATAAAAGCGTCAAACCCGTAATTCTGGATGTCGTCTTCCTCCAGAAAACCCGACACCGCCAGCACCGGCAAACCGGGAAATTAAGTGCGCAGATTGGTCAGCAGGGTACAGCCGTCCATCTCGGGCATGCGAATATCGGCAATAATGAGGTCCAGACGCTCTTCCTGAACAATTTCCAACGCCTGCTGCCCGCTGGTGGCTTCCACTATGCTGAATGAAGTCAGGGCGTCTTTGGCAAAGCGGCGGAATTCGGGCTCGTCGTCGACAATCAGAATGCGGGGGATCAAATCTTGCAGGCGCTCGCGCATGAAGTACTCGGCCTCTTCGCCCGATATATCCGCCCGGTCGGAAAGCAATTCTATGGCAATTTCCATCTTTTCGGCCTGTTGTTTGAGCTGGCGGTCCAACATGGAAATGCGCGCCTAGTAGCGCACTTTTTCCACCTGCAATTGCTCGGCGTTGTCGCCCCCGCCGCCCTCCCGGTTGGCCAGGACCTGGGCAACATTCTTGTAAAGCTTTAGCTGCAAGTCCATATCGCGCCGCAATACGCGCTCAAGTTGAAAGCGGGGCATGGCAAAAACATGGCTCGGCTTGGAGACGACCAGAGTATTAGAAAAATCTGTGCCGGTCAACAATTAGGCGTCGCCCACCGTAGCCACGGGGGCAATCTCGCCAATCTGCGTGCCGTCGGAGGCAACCACAGCCAATTCTCCCGCCACCAGGATGAACATCTCATCGCAGGGTGCGCCCGCCTCGCATAAGGTGCTGTCGACTTCGGCCACCCGGTGCTCGCAAATACCCAGGACCAACTGCACCTGAGTAGGCGAGAGTTGTTTGAAGAGATCAATTTTGCTGATGACCTGAATCAGCAATTCACTGGAAGGAGGCGCCATATTTTACAACTCCGATTACCCGCGAATCGCAGCCGTAACACCAACAACAAATGAGCTGCACACCCGCGGCATTTATCGCCATTCTCACCGCCAGCATATAGGCGGCAAAAGCTACTATTTCATGTAGTTACGTAAAAACGGAAAATCTGTCAATTAAAAAAATAACTGTTGTTAAACGCGGTGCGATTGTATTTTGAAAAGCGACCGCATGGACAAGGAGAAAACAATGAGCAATCCTTTGCAACCGCCCCCACTCTCCGCAGCCCAAGTTGAGCGCTATCGCAACGAGGGGTATATTACTGTCCCCCATTTGCTCAGCGCGTCTGAAATTGAAGAATTCTTAAAAACCGAGGAGCAACTTGATTCTACCCACCCCCGCGGCCTGCAATACCACAAAAGCGCAGACCATTGGGCCCACTTAGTACACCACCCCCGCGTTGTGCCCATTGTGCGACAATTGCTCAATGCCTCCCCGCTCATTGTGCAATCTATGTTTATGGCTAAAACGGCCGGCGGCGGCACCGGCATCGCCCTGCACCAGGACACCCACTATATCCGCAACGAGCCCAATACCCTCATGGCCTGCTGGATCGCCTTGAGCGACACCGACGAGAAAAACGGCGGCCTGTGCGTGGTACCTGGGAGCAATCAAAAGGGGCTATACGACTTCGACCGGGTGCGCGACACCGACGAGCACGCCTCCTGGGAAAATGTCTACCCCATGCGCAGCCGCGAAGGCAGGGAGTGGGACGAAAAGATGTTCTCCTTTGATATAGTGGGTCTGGAGCCGGAGGACATCCTCCACCTCAAGGTGCCCCGTGGCGCCGGCGTGTTTTTTACGGGCATGACCATACACGGCTCCTATGCCAACCGCTCAGACGATCGACCGCGACTGGCTTTTGCGACCCACTACGTGGCCCCAGACACCTGGATCGATCGCGTTGACCTGCAGGATATGACGCCCGTTGTTGACGATCTAAATAATTGGAATTCCACTGTTTAATCTTGTAAATAATCTATTATCTCCAAACATTGCAGCACGACGCGGCCGTTGCGAAACGGTCCCTTCCACGGCCCTACCTTAATCCCGCCACTGCCGCCGTCAGTGCCCACGCGCCAATGCCAGTCGCCGCTTTCCCAATCGGCCTGAAATTGCACGATCCCGCTCAAAATCTGCTCAAAAATGGTTAGAAAAATTCGGTCGCCGGTAAAACGGTAAAATTGCAGCGCCGCGGTCATGGCTTCGGCCTGAACCCACCATACTTTATCGCGCTCGTCCGCCTCCTGGCCCAGCGGGCCCGAGACAAAGAAACCGCCCTCGGTTTTGTCGTAGCCATAGCGGGCAGCGTAATTAAATAGCTCTAAGTAACTTTGCGCCAATGGCGCATTGTCCACCCCGGCAACCTGGCACGCCCCCATTAATGCCCAGACATTTTCCAAATTGCGGCCGTAGGATACGCGATTGTACCCTGCGCCACTTAAAGGCGTCCAGTCGGGCTCATACCCTTTGGTGCAAGCCCAACCCTGGTCGCGCACCGCCCGCCTCGCCTGAATGCCGATCAATTGGATCAATCGCTGGCGCACCACCGGGTCGCCACTCACCTGGTAATAAGCCGCCAGCGCCTCCATTAAATACAGGTGGGTGCGCATCGACTTACTGTGTGGCGGCATGGCCATATACGCCGTTACCTGATCCGGCAACATCTCCCAATCGCGGCGGAACCACTCCCTATAACCGCCGTGCTTTGCGTCGTAAGCCCGTTTTTCGAGCAAATCAAAAAGCTTCTTGGCCAAAACCCGCGCATGTTCATCGCCGGTCAACTGGATGTATTAGCTCAAAGCGTAGAGACCGGCGGCTTGCCCCAATAGATGTTTATGGGGTTTAACCGCAACTTCGCCCGGCGCGTCGACTTGCCAAAAAAAACCCAAACACCTCGTCCCACAGATGCTCCTGCAAAAAGATATAGCCGTGCTGTGCCGCCCGCAGGTGTCGCTCGTCGCCGTACCCGGCGCGACACAAACGGGAAAAAACCACAGCGTTTGCGCCTGGCCCACCCCCCCTTTAGCCCCCCCGCTTTGCCACCTTCCCTCGGCGTCTTGTTGCAGCCGATAGCCGCCGTATTTTTCGTCGACCACCCCCGGGTGCCAAAACGGCAATATATTTTCCACCAACAATTGTTTTAATTGCGCCCGGTGGTCTGCCAGGCCGCCGGCCTGGCCCCAACCCACCACATGAGCAAGAAAATCCCACCGCAAACACCGCCTCGTATCATTGCCACCTTATACACCCTATTGGTAAGTCGCTCCAATTGTCGCTGTAGATATTCAAACGCATTCCACTGCCATAGCCTGAGTGCGTTTATCCCGGTCGCTACCGCGCCTATTTGCAATCACCAGAGCCAACCGCAATATCATTCCTTCCCCTGGCGCTCGAAAAAGTCTTTGATCTCCCGGGCGCCGTTTACCACCTTGGCAAAGGCAGCAAGGTACTGGTCCAGTATGGGGCGCTCGGCACTGGGAAATGCGGGCAATTTGATCAACTCCTTGCCCAGCGCCTGAGTCGCCGGCAAATCGCGCGGATCGTAGGTTGGCATCTCGGCCTTTTGACCCAACCTAGCAATTTGGGCGAAATGCCCCTCGGTAAAAATGGGCTGTTGGTGCAAAAGCGGATAGCGCGGTATTTTCGCCATACACCTTTCGGCGGCCAGGGCCTTTATCAACCATTCGATGGGCAACCCCAGGCGCGCTTCGTCGTAGCGGACGATAAATTCAAAATACACCCGCTCGATGTGGGCCGGAGGCAGGAAGGTGTTAAACCCCAATTCCTCCAGGCCCTCCGAGAAATAGCGCAAATTTTTGTTGCGCCGGCTATTGTTTTCTTCCAGCCGCCGCAACTGCCCCCGGGCAATGGCCGCCGACAGCGGCGCCATGCGCGTCTTAATGCCAAAACTGGTGCCGGCAAAACGCCGCGCCGGCGTCGACAATTCCAATATGCGGGTGATATCGCCCATGCAGGCGGCGCGCTCGTAATACGAGTAGTCGTCGCACAACAATATGCCGCCCTCGCCCGCCGGCGCCAATTTATCGCCCTGCAGGCTGAATACCGACACATCGCCCAAAGCCCCGCAGCGCCGCCCGCGCCAACTCGCCCCGTGCGCGTGGGAGGCGTCTTCAACGATCTTCAACCCATAGCGTTGGGCAATAGCACCCAATTGGCTCATTTTGGCGGGCAACCCCCACAAATGCACCACCGCGATGGCGCGGGTGCGATCGCTAATTTTTCGTTCGACATCTTCTGGGTCCAGCCCCAGTCTTTCACCCTCGCTTTCGCAAAACACCGGCACCGCGCCGCACCACAGCATGGGCACCACCGAAGCCCAAAACGTGGCCGACGGCACCAACACCTCGTCCCCTGGTTTTAAGTCGAGGGCGTAATAGGCAGCCAAAAGCGCCACGCTACCACTGCAATGCGCCAGCGCATAGGGCCGCCCAACAAAACGCGCGTACTCCTCTTCCAATTGGCGCACCACCGGGTGGGTGGTGATATTGCCGTCGCGCATCACCTCCACTACCGCGCGCTCATCTTCACGGGTGAGTCGCGGCCACACATTGGCCTCGCCGCAATCCAAATTTACGGCGGGCTCACCCCCCAAAACGGCGGGCAATGCATGCGTTGCAACAGTCATTAGAAAACTCCTTTAATGTGGTTAAACGGCGTTCTCCAGAGTATAGGCGGACGCTTTTGCACTGCCCCTAAAATAAGCAAAGCGGTCATCTGCCCGCTGCCGATATATTTCGACCTGCTTTTCCGCCTTTTGCAAGTCGCCGTTGCTCAATTGTAACGCCAGCTGCCGCACAAAGGGCAAGTGTTCGTCTGTCGCGCCCAACCCGTCGCGCTCCACCCACTGGGCAATATTGGTGCGCCGATCCATATTGTCCTCCTCGTTCAACGCGGGATGCCCCGCCACGGATGTCGATAGATATATCTATCCCCAAACCAGCCCACTTCAAAGCTGTACTGGATAGCCATCTCCCCCCCGGGTTCCACATGGATGTGAAATACGCGCGGCTGTTCGGGCATTTCCCCGTCCCACTTGCCGTCGCGCACATAGCCGTGCACCACGTCCACGGCGTGTTTGCCCGCCGGCAAATCGTCGGCAAACAGCGTCGCCCACTGCTCGGCGGCCAGCACCGGCTTGCCCAACCCTATAAATTTGCCGTCCACGTAAATCTTGCAGATGTGGTGGTACACCGGGCGTTCCCCCATTTCAGTTTTGGTAATGGCAAAGCGAATTTGCACCAATCCCGTCTTGCCCTCCTCGCTCACTTCGCGCTCGGTGAGACGGCTTAACAAACGCTCCCCCAATTGGTCTACCAGGCTCATGACCTGTTGCCGGGTGCCGCGCGCATTTTCGGCCACCAATAGGGCGCCTGTGCGGCCGTCTATCAGGCGCGCGTCCAGACGATAGATGTCGCCAAAATTGGTAAAACTGCCCAGTACAATGGCATCGGCCCCCAGCCATTTGCCAATTTGGGCGGCGGTTTTGGCGTCTACTGCGCCAGACAACTCCAGCGCAAAATTGTCCATCGCTCGCTCAATTTGAATACGTTCAATAACCGTCAATTGGGCCGACTTACCCAGGCTGGTCATCAGCATGTCCGACAAACTGCGGGCAAAGCGCTCGTAGTCTTGGCCAGCGTAATTGGCAAAGTGCAATACGGCCACCTTGTAGCTCTTTGGCGCCACGTCGCCTCGAGTGCCTTCGGCAGCTACTGTGCCTATCAGTGCTAACATCAACACGCGGATAAATTGCTGCGCTTTCATAATCGCCCTCGCAAGATGAATCCAATATTGGTAGTGCAGTTTTTAGACGGCGCGAACCGTTCCGCGCCGTCTCTCATTTTTAACGGCCCACCAGGCGTTTGCGAATGAGGTGGGTGGGCAGCGAAAAGCGCAATTTGGAGTGCAGTACGGACTCGGACAAACCGTCAAAATTGCTCTGATAACGCACCCCGATGTCGGCGGCCACGTGTTTGGAGAAGAAGAAGCGCACGCCGCCGGTGGCGACCCACACCTCATCGATTTTATCGGGCGTCACAAAATCTGCAGACCAATCCAATTCTCCCATGATGCGGGCTCGGGCGTCTTTGCGCCACACTTCAAAACCGCCAAACGGCCGCAAAAAACTTGCGCCACTGCCGTCGTCCGACGCCACACGCGGATCGAGATATTTAAGACCCAAATGCGTTTTCACCTTTATCCCCTTCCAGCCGCCACCCGGCGCCGCCCCCTCTCCGGGCGTTAGATAATTGGCCAGCGAAGCTACCACCGAAAAGCTGCCCAGCCGCTGCTCGTAGGTCTGCCCCCTCCAGTAGGACTTGTGCGTGCCCGAGCGGTGGAAGGACGCCGCCAACCCATGCCAGTACTTCCACATGGGGATGTACACCTTAAGCCCCCCCGACGGCACGCTCTTGAGACCACTCTCTCCTGCAAAGCTATCGATGAGCCCCATGGTGCCGATCTCTACCTGGGCGATATCGCCCAGGCCCAGTGCTGCGCCAGTGCCCAGCGTTTTTGACCCCGTATCGCCCAAAAAAATGCCTGCGCCGTAAATGTCCAGGTCCATCGAGCGCACCACCTGGCCCGCCGGCACCGTAAACAAATGCGAGGGCTCAATAGGCAAAGGCTCCGGCTCCATGCTGCGCTCTACGGCCCCGGCGCGCAACGCGGAGAGGCCAATCAACGCCAAGATCACTGCCAGTGTGCGATGTGAATTTTCCATTGTTCTCCTCCTTTGCGGGGGTGTTTGGGGGACGACATTGAGCTGACCGCTGAGACGGCGCTCAATCCCCCCCTTGCCAATGGCCAATGGCCGCGACCATCGCGTCCAATGCCTCTGCTCTAAATTGTTCGTCGACACTTGCGGTAGCGGCCCTCCTCGCCTGGTCGCGACTGGAGCCGGCCCCTTTCACCGACCCGTGCCCGGCCTCCAACAACACCTGCCCCGTCCCCACCTCTCGCAACACCCACTCCGTTTCTACAAAGGCAAAATGCATCCTGCCCAAAGGCTCGCCGTCGACGTAGTGTACTCCAATCTCCAGGACAATATCTGCCTCGTCCTCCCGCACTACACATTGCACCCCGGCGTTGAGTAAAACCTCCCTTACGACAAACGCCGCACTTTGGCCGTTGTGGTCCCTGGCGTATACACATACGTCTGGTCGTTCCAAGTAGAGGGCAAATTGTGCCGCGGGCATTGCGAACCGCCCCAGGTCATATTCGCCCACCTCGGCAAGTGCGGAGAGTTCGATGCGCGCTTCCACCCGCGCGCTGTTTCCGGTCAAGTCCTGGGGCCCCACTCTCACACCGGTCCGCCCGCCGGCATCGGTCCACCCCATGCCGACTTCTTCTCCCGTCTCCAATTGGACAAACACCACGGGCAATCCACTAAACCCGCTCTTATCTCTGTGCCCATCTGGCAATTCACTTACCATTCCTCCACCTTTGCCGCTCACTTCAACTCCCAACACTATCTCTTGTACCACCTCGCTCTCCTCTGCCAGGGCTTTAATTTCAACAGTTGTGAACAAGCTCTGTGTATACCCCTCCACTTTCACCAGCGCCCATTGGACGTCGATTTTTTTTCCCAGGGGATCTCGCCCCACTTTCCGCAATAAACGCCGCGCTTCCAGGCAGAGGCCAACCGCCTCGGCAATAGAAGCCGCCTTCGCACCCCTTTTGTAATACGCCATCGCCCGCTCCACTTGCGCCTGCTTCTGCGCCGTATATAGCTTCACATCAAAGCGGGCATAAACCCATGCGTGCTCCCCGTTTTCCCAGGTGTCGACAATTTCCACCTGGCGCAACGTCTGTGCCACCGAGGTCTCGATCGCCGCTCTATATTCTCGATGCACGGTTTCGCCTTGTTCGCTTTCTAGGATTTGCACACGGCTCTGCACCTGCGTTTCAAGTTGGCCGGCAATGTCTTGCAACGCCCTATCTTTTGCCAGTTGGCGCGCCGCCGCCAGACCATCGCCCTGGGGGGCAACCCCAATGCCCACGATCATCCCTTCTGGCTGGGGACGCTGCCCAAGCCAATGCGGACGCGCTGCCCACCCGTCGACCGCCTGACTGCACAGCGCCAGCCCGCCCAGAAGCCACGCCACTGAATATGTCGCTCTAGAGGTCATCGACCTTCCCCTTGTGCCAGCGACTCCACCTGGCGCTCCAATTCGGCAAAGGCCTGCGAAGAGCGCAAACGCGTGTTTAATTCCTCGTGCATGCGCACCTTTTCCAGCAACAGATGATTGGCCTTCCCCAGCGGCAACGCCATGCGCAGATAAACC
>CAXGRO010000091.1:0-13060 GCA_964012055.1 uncultured bacterium | reverse complement strand
AACCGCCGTGCGCGTCCCGCCATACTGGAGGAGTATTGCCTGTCGATCTGCTCGGCCGACTACAACGAATGGATCTGGAAAAATTCCCCGGCCGCCCACCCCTACTCATACCTCATCACCGGCGCGTACGAGATGTTCGAATTTGACCTGGACAACACCTTCAACTACGCCGAGATGAGCTGGCTCATCTGCCCGCGCCCCTTTATGGTGGAGCGCGGCCACCACGACGGCGTGGCCCCCGACGAGTGGGTGGCCTACGAATTTGCCCGCACCTACCGCCATTACGTACAATTAGGTTTGGGCGAGCGCGCCGAAATCGAATTTTTCGACGGCCCGCACACCATCAACGGCCAGGCACCTTCCGCTTTTTGGACGCCATCTGAATTGGAAAGGAAAAACCGCAAAATGAACTGGCAGGAAAACGCAGCACAAATCAAAGAAGATTTTGACCGCGACGGTTACGTCGTCATCCCGGGTTTTATGAACACCTCCGAAGTCGAGCAAATCGACGCCCAGGTGGAACGCTACATCGCCGAGGTCTTGCCCAACCTACCTGAAAACGCGGCGTTCTACGAAGTCAAAAACGACCCCTCCAGCCTCATGCGCCTGCAACAGATGACGGACGACGAATACTTTCGCGACCTCTACCAGAGCCAGCGCATGGTCGAGCTGGCCGCGGCACTGCTGGACGACGAGGTGGCTTACTCCAGTTTGCAATTGTTCAACAAACCGCCGCACGTCGCCAACGCCACCCCGCCGCACCAGGACGGCTTCTACTTCATGCTGGAGCCCAACGAGGCCATCACCCTGTGGCTGGCCCACGACGCCTGCGACGACGAGAACGGCTGCATCCGCTACGTCCCCGGCTCGCACCGCCGCGGCATGCGGCCACACCGGCTCTCCAATGTTTTGGGTTTCTCGCAGGGCATCACCGATTTTGGCGACGACGACCGCGCCATCGAAGTCCCCATCCACTGCCAGGCCGGGGACCTGATCTGCCACCACAGCATGATCATCCACCTGGCCGACCCCAACCCCAGCGACCGGCGCCGCCGCGCTATGGGCTTTGTCTACTTCGCCAAGCGCGCCAAAAAGGACGACGAGCGCGCCGCGGCCTATCAGAAAGAGCTAATGGAGAAGTGGAAGCAGGAAGGTAAGCTTTAGCTCTTTATAACTATGCCCCGCTACGGCCAACTTAAAAACGTCAACACCACCGACATAGCGGGCGCGGTCCAACTGGGCTGCCGCACCATGCAGCGGCTGTTTAATGCCGACGACAACGACATGCCGTTCATGGCGACGCGCACCCGCCCCAACCCGGCCCTGTGGCAGAGCGCCAACTACGACGGCCACGTGCCGGGGCGGCACCTCAACGCACTGCTCACCGCCGAGTCGGTGTGCGGCGTGGCACTGGACGAGGCGGCGATCGACAAACACCGGCGCGCCGCACTCTTTTCCTACAGCGGCCCAGTGCCGCTGCCGCTGGGCCGGCCCGCAATCGGCGCGCCCTTGCGCAACGTGGCCGGGCACCACCTGCGCGAGGGGTTCCATGCGCTATACGCCCTAACCGCCTTCCGCGACGACCGCACCGCCCGCGAACTGGCCGAACGCAGCATTGCGACGGTCTTTGAACTGTGGGACCCAGAAGACGGCTGGGACCTGGCGCGGCTGAAGGCGTTGGGGTCGGTAGTGGAGGACAACGGCGAAAACTTCACGCGCACCCTGCCGCGCGCCATCGGACCGCTGGTGAAGTACTACCGAACGACCGGCTACGGCCCAGCGCTCGAACTCGCCCAGGTGTTTTGCGACAAGCTGCTCGCCGATCACTTTCTCGCCGATGGCGGCTACAGCATCGAACGGCTCGGCACCCACGGCCACTCGATCGCCTGCGACCTCTCGTCGCTGGCGCAACTGGCCGACCTTACCGGCAACCTGCCGCTCATGCAACGGGTGCGCCGCTTTTACGACAACGGCATGTGGCAGTTGCGCGACGCGCTCGGCTGGGTAATAGAAAAAACCGGCGAGCCCGCCACCCTCCGCCCCGACGTGGGCGAGGGCAACAGTACCGGCGACCTGGTAGAAACGGCGCTGATCCTCGGCCGCTGGGGATGGCCGGCCTACTACGAAGACGCCGAGCGCATGCTGCGCTGCCACCTGCTGCCGTCGCAGCTGCGCGACACCGGCTTTATTGAAGATCCGGAAATTGCCGACCGCCTGCGCGGCGGCTGGGGATTCCCCGCGCCCTACGGCCACGAACCCCTGGAACTCAGCGGCTGGGACACCGTGCGCTTCAACACCGACATTGTGGGCGGGGTAGTGGGATCGTTATGCGAAGCCTATCGCGCCGCGCCGCAATGGGACGCGACCGGGCACCACGTCGAACTGCTGTTCGACCGCGAAACCGACGCCGTCCGCATCCAATCCCCCTACACCCACGATTCCCTGACCATCACCGTCAAGCGGCCCGGGACTCTGTGGATCCGCGTCCCCTCCTGGGTACAACACGACTGCATTGCATGCGAAAACTTCCCCAACGAGCCGCGCCGCTTTGGCGACTACCTGTTCCTGCCGCAAGCGCCCGTCAACGTACCGCTGTGCATGAAGTATGAATTGCCGGAGCGCCAACTGCTATTGTCTCACCGCACTCGCGACATCCAGGTGAGATTGCGCGGCGACGCCGTTGTGGCAATGGACAACTTTGGCGCCGACCTGACCTTTTTTGATCCACTTAACTAAAAATTGGGTTTGACCACCGAGCGCTGGCGGCGAGCAAGCAAGAGGGATAAATCATCTCTCGTGGCCCAGTCCTATTGGTCATCCACGCCACCGTCTTCCACCTGCACGAAGACAAGTACACCCTGGTCTCCATTCAAAACATCCACCTGGAATTGGAAGAAAAAGAAATGGAAGCCTGGCAAAACCTCATCTGCGTGCTCACCCACGAAATTATGAACTCCATCACCCCCATCACCTCGCTGGCCGCCACCACCAACTACCTGCTCACCGCCGGCGACCTCGACACGGCCGACGCCGACGACGTGCGCCAGGCCGTGCAAACCATCCAGCACCGCAGCGAGGGCCTGCTGCACTTCGTGCAGAACTACCGCAAGTTGACGCGCATCCCCGCGCCCAACTTCCAAATCTTCCCCGTCGCCGAGCTCTTCGACCGCCTGCAACAACTCATGCATTCCCAAATAGACGCGGCCGGCGCCCAATTACACCTCTCCGTCGACCCGCCCGGCCTGGAACTAACCGCCGACCCCGAACTGGTCGAACAAGTCCTCATCAACCTGCTGGTCAACGCCGCCCACGCCCTGGAGGGCCGCGCGGCGGGCCGCATCGAACTCACAGCGCATCTCGACGGCCGCGGCCACGTGCTCGTCGAAGTGGCCGACAACGGCCCGGGCATTGTCGCAGAGGCCATGGACAAAATTTTCATCCCCTTCTTCACCACCAAGCAAGACGGCTCCGGCATCGGTCTGAGCCTGTCGCGCCAGATCATGCGCCTGCACCGTGGCAACATCAGCGTGCAATCCGAGCCCGGCGAAAAAACCGTATTTACCCTGCGCTTTTAACGCTCGCCAATTTTTCCAATTGCCCCGTCTGCGGCAACTCGACAATCTCGTTCTCCAGCGTCCCAATTCCCCCCGAAAAATTCATGCGCACCACGTCGCCCACCAACAGCCCGTCGGCTATATCGACGTCGGCAAAAACAATGGGCGTGCCCCAGTAAAACACCTGCAATTCCCCGGCGCGCAACGGAATGCGACTGAACAACGAGCGCTCCATGTGAAAGCGCCCATCCGGCATATTGAGGTTGTCCTGCCCCGTCTTGCCCTCTTTAAACCCCACCCGCTCGCCGCCGCGCAAAATCTCGCACGACACCGTCACGTCCCCATCGTCGTAATCCCCGGCCGTCACCATCAGCGGTCCTATACTGGCGCAACCGTCCGCCCAGTTTTTAGCCTGCGGCAAGTTGAGCGGATTGGCCGCCTCAATGCCGTTGTCGGTCGCGTCGTTGCCCCCGGTAAACCCCAGGCACTCCACCTGACCCGCTTTATTGAGCCCGTACACCGACACCAACTCGGTTTCGGGCACCAAACGCTGCGTATCGGCCGGCCGCGTCAACACCTGCCCGTGCCCCACCACGGCCGCCGGATCCCCCTTGGAAAAAAGCTCGGGCCGCCCCCCTTGGGCACACTCGCGATACTTCTGCTCGTACACATTCACCGCGTCGCCGGTGGCCTGCTTGGCCTCAATCTCGCGCAACTTGGCACTGTCCTCATGCGTCACCCCCGCCAGCCAAACGCGCAGGGCGTGCGGATTGTCCTCCGGCCCGCTCAACGGCTTGACCAAATAGGGCTGCCCCGCATCGCGATTGTCCAACAACTCCCGCAAACTGAGCCGCCGCGCCGTAGCCGCCCCATCCCCAATCCTCTCCACCGCCGCCTCCAACCCCATCTCATCCCCACCGTGCCCATAATAAATATCGTAAACCGACCGCGCCCCCTCCTCCGCCTGCGTCAAATCCACCACCCCCTCCCCCTGCACCAATCCAACGTGCTGCTCCCCCTCTTCCGGATCAAAAAACTGTACAAGTTTCATAAAAGGCTCCTAGGTTACATTAGTAAAACGCGATTCCTAGATAAACGTCCATTGAGCGCTTTGGAGGGGACCTCAGAGCGGATTCATTACCCCCTGCGCCGCAATCCTTGCGGCGCAGGGGGTAATGAATCGAAGCAGCCCATGGATGGGCTGCGAGCACCGTAGGTACGCCAACCCAAAGGGTTAAACGACATGAGCGGCGAGGTCTCCCCCAAAGCGCGTTATAGGCAAACGCCTGTCTAATCCAGCCCCTACTTCCCATCAATAAACAACGGCGCCCCCCCCTTAGGCACCATCCCCACCTCCTCCGCCCGCCCCAACAACTCCCCGATAGCCGCCTCCCCTTCCCTCCCATAATCAAGCGTATACTCATTGACGTACAAATCAATATGCGCCTGCATCACCCCCTCGTCCATCTCCTGCGCGTGTTCCCTAATATACCCCCGCACCTTATCGGGCTGTGCATAAGCGAACTCAACGCTAGCCTTTAAAGCGCGATCCACTTGTTCAATCCGCTCCCGCCCCATTTGCCGCCGCGCTAGAATCCCCCCCAAAGGAATGGGATGCCCGGTCGTCCCCTCCCACCATTCCCCCAAGTCGATCACCTGGTGCAAGCCGTATTCGGGGTAGGTAAAACGACTCTCGTGTATAATCACCCCGGCGTCCGCCTCCCCGCGCTGTACCGCGCCCATGATCTGGTGAAACGGCAACACCACCAGATCCTCAATCGCCGCATCGAACAGCCGCAATAGCAGCGCCGCCGTCGTCATCTTGCCCGGAATGGCCACCTTGCCGTTTTTCAACTGCCCCGGCTCAGTCCCCTCGCGCCCCACTACCAGCGGCCCACAGCCCCGCCCCAGGGCGCCGCCCGCATGCAGCAAACAATACCGATCCCGCAAATGGGCCAGCGCGTGAAAAGAAATCTTGGTCATGTCCAACGCCCCTCCCATCGCCATTTCGTTTAAGGTCTCTATGTCTTCCAGCACCTGCTTAACCTTTGGCGCTCCCGCGATCTCTCCGTGTGCCAATCCATAAAAAATAAACGTGTCGTTCGGGCAAGGCGAGTAGCCCAGCGAAACCTCGTTCATATCGATCTCCAAGCGTCTTTATATTACATCCAACAGCGTCTTTCACGGCAATCCCGGACCCCAGCCCTCTCTGTCCAATAAAATAAGTGCGGCCTCCTGCCCCCGCCACGCCGCCCCCGATAAATCCCACTTCTCCTTGTCCCGATCCTCCACTCGATTGCTAATAGCCCGCACCTCAATAAAATCCACTCCGTAGAGCCGGCACAAATGCGCCGCCGCCGCCCCTTCCATATTTTCGCAAATCGCGCCAAAAAGCTGCTCGCGCTCGCGGCCGACCTCCTCCGCCCCGCTGCACTCCTGCACGGTCACAAAGGGGCCACTGCGCACGGCCGGTGTTGCCCCTTGCCAATCTCCATTGGCCAACAGTGCTTTTACTTTTTCCACTGCTTCCCCATCTAAGGAAAAGCGATTAAAAAACGACTCCCCTTCCTTTTGCAACAGTGGTATCCCAATCTCCTCGCTGCCTTTCCAACCCTGTCGCAGACGCACCCCTACATCCCCGTACACCTCCTCACTCGCCACCGCCACGTCTCCCACCTCCAACCCGCTCCCTATATAGGCGCCGCCCATCCCCACCTGCAACACCCAATCCGGCCGATAATCCTGCAAGGCACACGTCAGCGCATGTGCCGTATTAACCGCCCCCATGCCGGTCTCCACTAACCTTACTCCCCAATCTCCCAGGCGGCCGCAAAACCATTGGCGCCCGGCCACTTCCAGCCGCACCGCCTCCTGCAAGCGCTCAACTAATTGGCCCTGCTCAAAAGCCGTGGCCGTCAACAATAAAATCTCGCGCATTGAGAATTGCTCCAAAATTCCGGCGTTACAATACGGCAAACAAGCGCTCGCCGCTAAAAGATATGGAAGTTGTTACAACTTTAGAAACGACGGTACAAAAAAAGGGCAGGCCGCTACTGCAAATCGCAACCTGCTCCACATCTGGCCGGCTTGGGCCGTCCTCTTCTTAACAATTCAACGCTGTAAATCAACGCTAGGCGCCTGCAAGGGCGCCCACTTACCGCATGCGCCGCTCCGTGCGCTCGCCGCGCTTCTCCACGTCATTCATAATATCCTCGACATCTATGCCCAATTTATCGGGGTCGAGCACCTTGCCAATCTCGCGCCCTTCGGCCTCAGAGCGCCGGTCGAGGCGAGCTATAAACGGTGCGGCGCGCGGCTTCTGGTTGGGCATGGTGAGGATAGCCACGGTGGGCTTGCGCGAATCCTGCGGGTTGGGCTCAAAAACAATGGCCCGTTCTTTAGTGTTGAGTTCCACCAGCGAACCCACTGGGTAAACGCCCAGGCCCTTGACAAAGAGTTCCACCGCGTTGTCGTCAAATTCGGTGCCCTTGTTCTTGTGGATGCGCAGCAGGGCCTGGTACATGGGCATGGCGGGTTTGTAGACGCGCTTGGCGGTGAGCGCGTCGTACACGTCGGCCACCGCGGTCAAGCGCGCAAAGTAGTGGATGTCGTCGCCCTTCAGGCCGTAGGGGTAGCCGGTGCCGTCCATCATTTCGTGGTGCTGGGTGGCAATGGCAATGGCCTCTTCGGAAAAACCTCCGGTCTCGGTCAAAATATCGCCGCTGTAGACGGCGTGCTTGCGCATCTCCTCCAACTCGTGGGGTTCAAAGCGGCCGGGTTTATTGAGAATTTCCAGCGGCACCCGCGTCTTGCCCACGTCGTGCAAGAGGGCGGCCGTGGTGATCATGGGTAGAATGGACTGGTCGGTGCCGGCGGCCTGGGCCATGGCCACCACCAGGGTGCAGACGTTCATACAGTGCATGGCGGTGTAGGGGTCGTGCTGCTTGATGCGCGTGAGGCTGACCATGGCGTCGACGTTGCGCATGATACTCTCGGCGATCATATCGCCGGCGCCCTGCACCTTTTCCACGTCCATGCCCTCGCCCGATTGCATGTCCGCCAGTGCTTCCTTCAGTGTTTCGGTGGTTGTGGCGCGCGCCTCTTTGGCCCGTTCTATTTCTTCGTCAAAGTGAACCAGGCGCCCTTCGGGGGGCGGTTTGCGGTTGGGGTCGGTGAGCGGCTGGACGGTTTCGGGCAGATCGTCGCCCTTTTCGGTGTCGATAGTGACCATGGTGAGGCCGGTCTGCTTGAGATTTTCGACCAAGCCCTCGGACGAGACGCGCAAGCCGCCCTGCTGTTCGATTTTCTCGTTCATGCGCCCGGTCAGGCGAGCCCGCTTGCTATTGGACCCGATGGATACCGAATTCTTGGCGTGGAGAAATTTCTGCTCCTCGCCATCCTTTTGCTCAGTAACCACCTCGGCTTCAATGAACATGCCGGGTGCGAGATCATCGATGGATATGAGTTTCTTCATAACGGCCTCTGGAACCTGTACCCAATTACGGAATATAAAATAATTAACTTTTTGCCAGGAACTGTCAAGGACTATTATTTAAGGAAAATAAAAACAGTCGTTTGCCTATTCACCTGCGCATTTATTTCGAATGCGTCGTCTCCGCAACCTAAAATTGAATACTTCCTCGCCCGCGGCTGACTCATCTCCTTGTTAAAACAATCTGTGGCTATTATTTAGATGAATAACCCCCTCGCCAAATTGCCCCTTGTGTCCGGCTGTACACCGCTGTATCTTCCCTAAAATTTGCTCAACTACGTTCAACTACAACGATTAGGAGACACATCATGCCCCGACTTTTTGGCAGAAACTACACCAAGCAACAACTCAAAGACCACACCGGCGACATGAGCCAATTGCTGCACGCCCGCACCGCCGAGCTAGTAGAAGGCAACGAGCGCGGTGCCGACCTAATTGAAGTGTTCAACGCCTCCGGCCTCAACTTCTCAGTTTTGCCGGGCCGCTCGCTCGACATCGCCTCCGCCACCTATAAGGGCATGTCCCTGTGTTTTCGCGGCAACACCGGCGACGTGGGGCCCGCTTTCTACGAACCCCAGGGTTTTGGTTGGATGCGCGGCTTTTTTGGCGGCCTGGTGACCAGCTGCGGCATGACCTTCACCGGCCATCCAGAAACCGACCCCGAAGAGGAAAACGAAGAATTGGGCCTGCACGGCCGCCTCTCCTTCATCGCCGCCAAGCAGGTGGTGGCCGAAAGCGCCTGGGAGGGCGAAGACTACGTGGCGCGCATCCGCGGCAAAATGCGCGAATCGGTCGTTTTTGGTACCGACCTCGAACTGAGCCGCGAGATCTCCACGGTGCTGGGCGAAAAGGTCATCCGCATCCGCGACCGCATTGAAAACCTGGACGTCAACCGCTCGCCGCTGATGTTCGTCTACCACTGCAACCCGGGTTTCCCCTTGCTCGACGCCGGCACCCGCCTCTTCCTCCACAGCCGCAAATCGACCGAATGGCTCAATGACAAGGAAGTGTCCCCCCAAGATTACACCCTGGCCAAAGCGCCGCAGAAAGACATGCACGACGACGTCTACGTCCACCGCCCCCTGGCCGACCGCCACGGCAACGTCCACGTAGCCCTGATCAACGACAAATTGGGCCTGGGCCTCTACTGGAAATTCAACCGCAAAGAAATCCCCATCATCAACCACTGGCAACACTTCCACCGCGGCACCTACGTCACCGGCATAGAACCGGGCAACGCCTCCATGCTGGGCCGCGCCTGGAACCGCAAACACAAGGTATTGCAGCACATTGAACCGGGCGAAGTGCGCGAATTTAATCTGGAAATCGGCATCCTCGACGGCCCCCGCGAAATCCGCGCCTTCGAACGCCAAGTAAACAGAGGAATCAGAAAACCGCCAAAAAAGAAATAACCACAAGACCAGCGCAGTTATAAATCACACGTCACCGGCGCCAGGGGGTGGCGGTTTTGCCGGCGGTGCTTTGTGGGGGATTGGGCAGGGCAGGCCGCCCGCGGGCCTCACAAAGCACCAGAGGCAAAGCCACCACCCCCTGGCGACCCAAGCAAACCCTAACCAATACCTCTATTCAACGCGACACCGCCACCTTGCCAAAATTTTCCGCAAAAATAAAAAATCCCCAAAACTAACCAGCCCATCCCCGTCCAAGTCGAATTTCTGATCAAATGCCGGCTCTTCCGGCCGCCGCCCAAACTGTTCGGCAAAGAGAAAAAAATCCGAAAAGCCCACCGTCAGATCCTCGTCAAAAAGCCCCACAACCGCATTGCCCTCCTCATCCCGCCCCACTGCACCGCCCACCACAACCGTGCGCATCTCGTCTTCCTGGCTACCTGGTATAATGATCTCTTCACCCAAATTGTCATTTTCTTCGGCCGCTACTTTATAGCGGTACATGGCCGGCTCGCCCCCCACCATCGTCGCAAAGCGGTCCATACCTTCCGGCACCCAGCCGACCTCCTCGTAGATGGCCCCGTCCTTGCTCTGGTAGACGCGATAACCCGTCACCGGAAAGCGGCGCGACAGGCGCCCACCGTAGGGAATCCACTGCACCTCGCCTTCGTCTGGCGATAAATTCCAGCTAATTTCCACCATCTCGCCGTCCAATTCAGCGCGCACATTAGACGGCGGCGCCGGCGGCAATTCGTCGCGCCCGGCAATGTGCCGCCCGCTTACCGTCAACTCGCCGCTGCGCGCAGTATTGCTCGGATCGGCGACGCCCATTTTGAGCTGCCCCTTTTGCCGCACTTCGCCCGTCCAGGCCTCGACCACCACTTGCGTTTTCTGTCGCGACAGCCGCAACCAGCTCCGCGCTATGCCTTCTTCGGGGAAAACCTCCTCCGGCCCCGGCCAACACGCCACCGCCGTAGGCAACGCGGAACGACACGGCATTGGTGGCGCTGGTGGCCAGCAGGCCAAAACTATCGAAAAGCTCGGCGGCGATCTCCACCGGTGTTTCGTCGCCAGCATCAGGCGTTAACGTCACCACTATGCGCTCGGTTGGGGCAATGGCGCCCAAACTGACTTGGGCCGGCGCCAGGCCCGACAAACGCGCTTCCAGCAAAACGCGCGCCCCCGTGGGCAATTTGATGCCCAACGAGGCCATGCCCCCAGACAGCACCTGATTGGGCTCGTTGAAAAACTCGCCCACCGCCTCGCTGAGCACGTGCGCCACCACGCTGCGATTATTGCTTTGCACTAACTGCCCGGCGCTGTCGTAGAGGCCTGTCTCTAGGATGTAGACTACACTGCCGTCTGCCTCCAAACGCTCCTCCGCAATATCGAGGCGCAGGACGTAGGGCGGCGCCGTGGTTTGGCCGCCCGTGGCCAAACCGGCAATCGCACTAAAAGGCGGCGCAAATTCGGTCTCTACGAACCCCGTCGTGGCGTTTATTCTATAGAGCCGCTGCGTCTCGGGATCCCCCAAGAAGAGGGCCCCGTTGGCATAGGCCAACCCGGCGGTTAGATCGCCGAGACTGTTTAGCGTGCGCAGCACCGCGCCGTCGTTGGCGTCGATTTCAAAAAGCTGTCCTGGGCGAATGCGGCTGGCGTAAGTGTGCCCGCCGCCCACGGCCAAACCACCGATCAAGTCGGCGTTTATCGACAGCATTGCCAAGACTTCGCCGCTGGTGGGATTCAATTTGTAGACGCGGTCATCTAAAAAGCTGGAGGCGTAGAGCACACCGGCGTCAAAAGCCAGTCCATCGATACCGCCAGCCGGGGCCGGCAGACTGTTCTAGATGGTGCCGTCTTGCGGATTGAGTTCTAAAATCTGGCCGTCCGGATCGGTGGCGTCCATAAAGAAGAAGCTATAACCGGAAAAAGCCAACCCGCAGGCACCCTCGGGACGGCACAGCACCGGGGTGGAAAAGAGAATTTCCGCGGTGCCACTCACCGGATCAAAGCGAAATACCTGCGACGTGCTGGCATCCAGACCGTAGAGCATCTGATCTTGTGCCCAGCTCCACAACGGCAAGCAGAGCAAAACACACAAGGGGAGAAGGCGCATCTCAGCTTGCCTATTGTTTTTGTGTATTAAAGCAACTCATGTCGCTTAAATTCCTACTACCGAGCACAAATTGGCGCGGCGGGCATTGCCTCAACTTCTACACTCCTTCAACATGACTTCGTAACAGTCGGCCAGACGAGCGGCCGTGTGCCCTTCGGTGTAGTGCTCTAATATGCGCCGGTGGCCCGCCTCGCCTAGGCGCCGGCGCAACTCGCCGTCGCGCAAGAGTCTATTTACTATGTCGGTAAACGCACCTACGTTCTTTAATGGGAACAACATCCCCGTCTGCCCATCGACAATCACTTCGCGGCAGCCGCGAATGTTGCTGGCCGCCATCGGCACGCCCATAGCCCCTGCCTCCAGCAGGGCGCGGGGAATGCCCTCGCGGTACGACGGCAGCACCGCCACGTCCATGCAGGTATAGAGTTCGGGCATGTCCTGGCGCTGTTCCAGTAGGACGCAGCGGTCGGCGATGCCGTGTTTGGCCATCAGTGCCTGCGGGTCAATGCTATCGGACTGCTCCTTGTCTTCGGTGATGCCGACCACCAAAAACCGCGCCCGCTCAAAAGCCCGGGCTATATGGCCGGCCATGGCAAAATATTCCTCAAACCCTTTTTCCCGCACCAAGCGCCCCACCATACCCACCACCAGATCGTCCTCGGCCAACCCCAATTCGGCGCGCTTTGAGGTGCGCGTTCCGGCGTGGCGTTGGCGATCGAAGCGGCGCTCGTCGATACCGTTGCCAATCAGGTGCAAACGCTCCCCTTCTTTAAAGCGGTGCCGTTGCGCGTGGGCGTAATCCTCTTCGCTCTGGAACAGCAAATAATCGCACCAGCTGGCGGTCCAGCGCTCGGCTCCCACGGCCAACATTTGGTGCAGTCCGGTGCTATTCTCATTAAATAGAAAACCGTGTACAGTATGCACCACCAGCGGGGCGCCGGCCAGGCGCGCCACCACCGGTCCCAATAACCCCCCCTTGGGATTGTGGGTATGCACCGCGTCGTAGCGTTCGCGCCGCAAAACCCGCATAAGACTGTGGGCACAGCGCAGGTCGGTCCACGGGGCAATTTCGCGGGCAAAGGGAATGTGTATAACATCCACGCCGCTCTGCCGCAGCTGATCGGCGTAGCCCACCGCCCCGCAGATCACGCTCAGCTCGTAGCCGAGCTCGCGCAAACGCTGCAAGCGGGCGTAGAGCATCAAATAGGCGATGCGGTCGGTGGGTACAATATGGGCAATACGGGCGCGCATAATTTTAGGTCAGGCAGGCCTGCTTCCACACCCCGTCGAGCGCCGCGGCCGTGGCGGCGCAGGACTCGTCCGCCGCCATCTGGCGCAGCGCCTCACTAAACGGCTCCACCATCACCGGACCGTCGTAGCCGAGTTCTTGCAAACTCCCCAAAAAAACGACAATGTCGATGACCCCGGTCTCTCCCGGCAAAGTGCGAACGTGATCAATCTGTTCATCGACGGGCACGCCGGCCGGCGC
>CAXGRO010000090.1:0-13094 GCA_964012055.1 uncultured bacterium | reverse complement strand
AAGTTCCCCGCGGGCAGGTGCTGTGCATCAACGCGCACCTGATTGCCCACTATCCGATAGCCCTGCGCCCCCAGGGCGGATGCGGCCAGGAGTAAAACCCCTATGAGCGCCGGACGCGTCATAGCAAGTTTTTAATTTTAGGCCTTAACTGCGGCCAATTGCGGTTGGGCGAGCGTCTGTTTTACGTTTTCGCAGGATTGGATAAATTGGGCGGCCGTGGTGGTATAGCCGATCAGGTGTTCAAAATTGCGCAGCGTAATGCGATTGATCCACCCGCCTTCGGGCAGACTGTCGTCGAGCGTGTCGGGCATTTCGATCTCGCCCGAGGAGTTGGAGCAGTCGCGCAGCAGAATGACCCGGTAATTGCGCCCCACGGCCTCGGCGCACGTATAGTGCAGGCAGGCGCGGCGGCTGTAGCCCACGGTAAAGAGGGTGCGGATGCCGTGGCTGCGCAAGTGCTGATCTAAAAACGTGTCGTGAAAACCGCTCCAGATCCACTTGGGAAAATTGCGCTCGTTGGGTCGCGGCACAACGCAGTCGAGGTATTGCGGCTTATAGTCGTCCGCCATATTGGCCCAACTGGCAATGCCGTTGCCGCCGTCGGCTAATTTGGTGCGCCCCCAAACTTCGCCGACTATATTGCCCGGGTCGGCCACCAAGCGCAGGTCGTTGTGCACATAACACACCAGCATGCCCACGTCGCGGGCGGCGGCCAGGGCCGGGGCGATGAAATTTTCGGTAGTGGGGTTGGGGGATGTCCCGTCGACGTCCACTAACAGAAAAGCACATTCCTCAAACTTGAGTGCTAAATCTTCGTAGCCGTAATCGTAGACATCGGGATGGTCCTTGTAGTAGCGGATCGGAATTTCTGCGGCCATACCGCGCTCCTCTCTAATAGACCACTGCGACGGTGCCCGACTGCTCGACGTTTTTGTCTTCGGCTTCGACCTCAATGCGGTAGAGATAAATGCCCGGCGGCACCAGGTCGCCGCCCTCGTCC
The DNA here is from genome assembly GCA_964012055.1 of uncultured bacterium. Taxonomy (GTDB): domain Bacteria; phylum Latescibacterota; class UBA2968; order UBA8231; family UBA8231; genus CAXGRO01. The sequence continues at coordinate 12,094 of CAXGRO010000090.1, read as the reverse complement.
AGGCCGTCCCAGAAAAAATTTAACCTGCCACTCTCCTGACCGCCGTCGTGCACTACCTTCAACAGACGGCCCGACAGATCGAATAAACGCAAACTCAGCGGCGCCTCATTGGTCAATTGCAATAGATTAAAGGCAAAGCGAACGCGGTCGTTGACCCCGTCGCCGTTGGGCGTGAACTTCCTGGGTTCCACCTGCAAATCCGTCAGCAAGCTATTGGACAGAGTAGTGCGCACGGTGAGATCTTCGCTCACAAGTTCGATCGCCGCGTCTCCCGGCACAATGCGCTGCGGCAATTCCAGTGACCGCTGGCTATCGCGCACCCAGCCGCTAAAGGTAGTGCCGTAGCGCAGTACCGGCGCCGTGAAGATCACTTCGATAACCCCGCCCGAATCCTCGGTCCCTAAACGCTGCGGCAGCGGAATGGAGAAATAAGTCGAGTCCGCATTCTCGAACTGCACATCAAAATCGATGGGGGCGCCAAAGAGCCGCACCTCGTCGACGCTGTTCACCCCAAAGGGCGCCGAGATCTCTATCTGGTCAAATCCGTTGGGGCCGTCCTCGCCCCTTATCGTCGGCCGCAGCGCATAAGTAAATTGGGCCGCTTCGCCCAGCGGCACTTCGAGGGGAGAGATCTCGCCTACCACTTCCTCGGCCAGCGGCGGTATGGTGGCGCTAAACTCGATAAATTCCACATCCCCAACGCCGTTGAGCGTGGGCAAAAAATCGACCTGGAGTTGAAAAACCGAATTGGGCGCCGGCGACACAATGGTGGTGCCGCTGCTATCGGCAAAATCGTAGGGGGCCGTCCAAAAGCTCCAGTTTTCAGTGTCGTAAGTAATCCCGGCCGGTTCGCCCGGTTTGAGCAGGGCGTAGCCTATTTTGTCCAATTCTTTACCGTTGGCGGCGAGCGGAGAAATTTCGCTGCCGCGCCCCGTAAAGCGCCAGTATACATTGGGATCTTTGTCGCTGCCGGCCCGCGTTTGAATGCGCACCTTGGTCCCGTCTTGCTCCTGACCGCGCCAGCGCAAATTGCCCCAAACCGCCGCCTGGGTCAGGTCGATGAAAGGCCCCACGTAGGACGCCTGTTTGGTGAAGCCTTCGCCAAAAATCTGTATCTCGCCCACCAGCACGGCCTTGGGCGACGAGCGCGACAAGATCAAATCCAGGCTGCGGGTCAGCACCGAGGGAAAGGTCACGTCGATGGTGTCCTGCACGTTCTCCGGCAAGTCGAGAATTTGCGAACCGGTGGAAACGGCCGCCCCGTACCCCGAAACCGTGTCCTTGCCCTGTACCTCGTCGTTGGCAAAAAGCCGCAATCCATCCGGATAATTACCGCTCACCCCGGCAATGATGCGCACGCGATTAATAAAAAATCGACCGCCTAGATCCATGGTGACGCGGCGCGTTTCAATGGTCTTTAAGACGGCAAAGCTGTCGTTGCTGTTCGCCCGCCTCGCCTGCCAGGTATAGTAGGTCGAAGGATCGCCGTCGAGCATGGATTTGGATTCGTCGGTCACCGAATAGCTCGCCACCCCGCTGACCCGCACCAGTGGCCCGCCGCCCCGGTCGACGCTGGTTTTGGCGATGTCGTCTTCAGGACCCACAAAAATTGGTCGCAGTAAGCCCTCTTGCAAAAGCACTTGATCCAACCCCTGGCTGTCTCTGAAGTCGCCCCACTGCAGCTGGTGAAAATTGATGCCCTCCACGGTGTCGGGGCGAGCCAGGTCTGCACCGCCAATTCGATAAATTTCCAAGGCGTCACCGCGCCCCGCCAACGCCAAGCAGAGCGCCAGCCCACAGGTCCACGATGTCTTTTTCATGCCTAGCGACCTCCGTTTGTAGTCCAACTCCTGCACACTTGCGCTATTCAAATCCGGCGTACACAGTAACAAACTGCGTCACACCGGTAAATGCGTCCTCCCCCTTGCGGTCCAACCTATTTATCCGCACACCCAATTGCGTTGTTATGTGATAACCCAAATAATCGCTCTCATTGGAATACTGGCCGGCCACCACCAGTTCGCGAGCGTCGTCGGCCAATCCCGCCGGTACGGGATCTTCTATCTGGCTAAAAATGTTGTATTCCAGACCTAACTGCACAATCGAATGGCGCAGTATACTGGTGCGCGCCATCAGCGACAACAGCAGATTGTTCTCCTTGCGCACCGGCTCGTTGCGCAACAGCGGTGCCTCCAGGCGCAACTCATTTTTAACTCTGGGGATCAAGGTCAGATGCTGAACCAGCGGTTGCTGGTACTCTACCTTGTTAATAAGCCCGAAAAACTGGAAACTGCGGCGAAAATCCGTCTGCCGTTCGCGCTGCCTCCAGATGTCGTATTTAACTTTATTATCCAGCGTGAAGCGCTCGGTGCCGGTGTATTCAAAACCGATATAAGCCGAATTGGTCCAGGTGTCGGGGGCCGCCAGGGGATCGGCGATGCGCTGCAAGGAGCCCGGAGACCCCACGGGTTGTACCCACTGGACCAGATTGTCGGCAATTTCGTCCTTGACCACCTTAAACATGTCGAACATCTGCAACCTACCGATGCCCGGCAGATCGAGATCCCAGGAGAACAGGCCGTAGGTGCTCTTGTCTTCTTTTTTCGCCGACAGCAAACGCTCGCGCTTGTGCCCCACCATCACCCGCATGGAGGGCACGATGTGGGTGCCAATGTAGACGTTACCGCCCCGGCGGTTGCGCTTGTAGGGAAAATCGGGTTCCTCGTCGTTTTCAAAGCGATCAATCCAGAAGTTGTTGTTCATGTCCATCCCAAAGAGGAATTCGGGGCGGTCGACGTTAAAGCGCAGGAAGGGCTCCTCGTAATCGGGAATGAAATTGGGAGTGAACTCGTTGTCGTTCTGATTGAAGTCGGAAATGAAGTCGCCGTTCTCGTCCCAGCCGGGGAAGAGTTCGCGATCTGGCCCCCCCTGATTGACCCGCTGCCAGTCGGGGGTGCGGTCCTGGTCGTCGTTGTCCTCCACCCACTCGTAGAAATTGGTCACCGGATCGGTATAATCTATATCGCCGGAGGGCGTACTCACCAGACTTGTGGTGTTATAATTTGGGTCCATGCTGTAGAATTCGCCAAAGGTGAACCAGGGGTATTCCTTGCGCGCCACGTTGATCATCCAGGCGTCGGCCCCGTCCTTGGACGAGCGGTGGCTGGTAAAGGCGCGGTTGGGGTATTTGCGAAAAAGACGACTGTGGTCGTACTCGGCGTAGACATTAAATCCCAGAACCTCCTGCAATTCCAGGGTAAAACCAAAGAGATCGTTGCCCGTGGGCAGGCCGTAGTCAAAACGCAACAATTGCAAATTGGAGCCGTCTTTGACATTGCCCAAAGCCCGCGACTGAGTTAAGAAAACCGGCTGTCCCTCCGGCAGATTGGTCTGCCGGTCCGAACTCATTTCGATGTGATAATCGTTGGCCACCACCATTTCGATCTGCACCCGGCGAATGGTGGACGGGTCTTCGCCGCGATACGAGGCGCTGCGAAAATCGTAAGTCAACTCTATCTGCTCGTCGCCGTCGGCGGCCAAAAATCCCAGGCGCTGAAAACCGCCGTCGATAATTGGCTCAAAGCCAATCTCGCTGCCGCGCTCCACCTTGCGTTCCTTCTCGATCACCGTCTCCCCCGTCTCCGTCTCGCGCGCCACTTCCACCTCAGACTCGATAATGACGTCCCAGGAAAAGAGGGCGGCGCCGCCTTCGAGATCTTCTGGCGAATCGTCGCTGAGACGAATAAAAACCTGGCCAATGTGCTCCAGGTTCTGTCCCACCGTCAGCGCCCCAGTAAAGGGGTTGCCTTCAAAGCTTTCCAGTAGGGTCTGAGAATTGTGGGCGTTGATATAGGTGCCGCCCACCCTGACAAAATCGCCGATCTGAATGGTGTTGTGAAAGCCAAAGAGATTGGTCGAATTGGTGGTCTCGATGGGGATTTGAAGCGCCAGGCCGGGCGAACTGATGCGCGACATCAACAGGGTGGCCGAGTATTTATCGGATTGGTAATCGATCTGCATGCCGTCAAAGGTCGGCTTGGAGAACGTCATGGGCGTCAGCGTAGTGCGGATGCGACTGCCAATGGTGATGGCCAGATGATGTTGGCCCTTTTGATCTGAGGAAATGACCACCTGACTGAAAAAGTTTTGAAAGTTGGGGGTCTTAAAAACGGTACTGCCAAATTGCTGCGGTTGCTGTTGGCGCCAATCGTACACCAGCCAGCCCTTAGTGACAAAAGAACCGTAGAGGTCGTAAAAATAATCGCCTTCGATACCGGTATTTACATAGCGCTGGTAAAAATCGCGGGCGTAATTGGTGTACTCCCACTGCCTCCACTGATAGGAATCGTAGAGTTCTTGCGGCACGTACCAGCGCCGCACCGCTGGGTCTAAGGCGCCAAAGAGCACGCCCGGGCCGCGCGGTTCAAAGGATACTTCGCCGCCGCGCGTGCGGCCCAACCTGGAGCCGTAGTCTTCCTGTGCCACCGACTGCGGTGGCACAATCACAGACAATGCCAGCAAGAAAAATAAACATCTCCCTAACTTCACTGCGTATCCGGTCACTATAGATCCCTCCGAGTCATTGCCAACGCTTCCGGTCAATATGCTATGCCCACAACGCTGCTGCGCCGCAGCGTGCCGCTGTCGGTATCCACTTCCACCTGGACGATGTACAGTCCTGGCGGCAACAATGATCCTCCTTCGCCCGTGCCGTCCCACCCTATCAGGTGCCGCCCACTGGGGCTCGTCCCTTCCGGCAGCAGCGCCACCTGGTTGCCGGCCATGTCGTATACTTTGACGGCAACGGGCACATCTCGAGTTAAATAGAGCAGGTCATAACTAACGGTGGTTTGATCGTTGACGCCGTCGCCGTTGGGCGTAAAGGGGTTGGGCGACACGGCGACGCGGTGCAGCAAATTCTGCCCTCCTAGTGGCACCCGCACTCCCAGCCGGTTGCGCCGCACCTCGTCATCCTCGGCCAGGCCAACTATACCCTGCGGCAACGCGTCGCGCGTACTGTCGCGCAAACGTCCGGAAAACACTGTCTCGTAACGCAACACCGAGGTGTCGAAGAGAATCTGTATTTCGCCGCTGCCGCTGAATTCGTCCAAGGTCACGCTCAACCCGTCGTCGCGGGTCTGGGCCGTAAATACAACTTCGCCGCCGTCAATCGATACGCTGTGCACCTGGCGCACCGGCGCCGGCGTGTCGATCTCTATCTGGTCGAAACCGGAGGCGTTGGTCACCGCAATGGTATAGGCAAAGGTCGTGTCCAACCCCAGCGCCACTTCGCGCGGCGCAATGCTGCCGCTGACCGCTTCGGCCAAAGCCGGGCGGGTCAATTCAAAACGGAGCGAGTCCACCGCCAGGGCGTCCTCCAGACCGTCGCTTTGAAAATCCAGCATGAACTGCAAATAGCGTCGCGGGCCGGGTGACACGATCTGTTCTCCGCTTCTTTCATAGGGCGCCGACCACTTGCTCCAGCCTTCCGGCTGCTCGTCGGGCGAGGCGTTGTCGCCGCTGCGCGTGCGCACTACGAAGCGCGATTTGTCGGCGTTGCCCACTGCCTCGGTCGCCCACTCCAGGCGGCCCCAAATGGCCCGCTGGCTCAGGTCGATGGGCGTCGAGAGGAATTGCGACTCGGGCACAAAACCGCGGCCGAAGAACTCGATCTCGTCGATCTCCCAATTAAAGCGCTGGGTCGACTCTATGCGCAGGTAGCGCACGTACTGCAGGGGGAAACGCACGTCGACGGTGTCGCGGTTGTTGCTGCCGTCCTGAGCCACGGGAATAAAAAGCGATTTATTGGGCAATTTATCCGTTGAGGCGGCAATGATGTCAGCGCCAAACGTCCCGTCGTTGAGCGACAACACATAACCTTTCATAAATTGCTCTCTAAACTCGGTGCGCGGAAAAAAGCGAATATTGTTGACGCCGAAGCGGGCGCCCAAATCGAGTATGAGCAGCACGCCGACGGCCAGAACATCTTTAACTTCAAAGGCCGTCTGGTTATCGCCGTCCACCATGCTGTCAAGCCCCTGCTGCACGGCATCTCGGTTGAGGCGCAGTACCGCCGAGGCGTTGGGCGAGGTGACGCGCCCGCCGCGCTCGAGCATCCCCAGGGCAATGTTGGTCCCCTCTTCCACTTCGCGCGACACGATCCAACCGGGCCGCGCGGCAAACTCAATGAGCGGCGCCGTGCCGGTAGCTTCCTCCCAGCTGAGCCCGGAACTCGCCTCGCTGCCGCCGATGACAAAGACCTCGGCGGCTATATCCCTGGGCCACAGTGCCAAACTGAAGATCAGAAAAAACAGCGGGTGCCAAACCCGCCCGCCTGCGAAAAGTTGGCTCATTTTCACTTTGCCACCTGGTGAGAAATACTTTGCGTTAGGCACAATATATAAAAAAACCGTCGCACCGGATATATGATCCGATGCGACGGTTGGACAAAACTTTCAGGCAATCATAGATCCATCTCGTTTAACCGAAATTAAATTCGGCCGCCGCAATTACTCGGCAAAGGTGGACTTGATGCGGCCCCAGCTCTGGTCCTCTACGGCCGTCATCTGGTCACCCCAAGGGATGTCGGGATCGATGGGCGAAAGCAGGAAGTCGGAGAGCAGGTCACCCTGGAAATAGCTGTCGGTGGCGCCGCTCAGGGTCCAGTAGCCTTCGTAACCGCCAATGTCGGGATCGTCGTCGTCGATAATGGTGAAGTGGTAACCGACAACGTCGCCTTCGACCAGTTCGTGAATGGTGCTGGTGTCGGGGCCGTTCCAATCGAGGTCATCCCAACCCGTGATCATGTATTCGGCGTGGAAAAAACCTTCGCCGGCCCAGTCGTCTACCGTCTGGGTGGAGGCGAATTCGCCCCACGGCGGCGAGTAGTGCCACTGGGCTTTGTGCCAGGCGTCGAGCCCGGGGCCGCCCTGGTTAAAACCGTAGTTCTGGGCGTGGGCGCCGTGCAAACGATCCTTGGTCTCCTGATCTTCGACGTCGGGCCACACGTTGAACATGCCACCGGTATGGTCGGCGTCGAACACCATTTCCATGGGCTCCCAGCCGCTCTGCACCGTAATCACATCGTCAAAGCGATCTTCCATGATGATCAGCCGGTTAATCGTGGGATTCCAGCCGACGATGGCGCGCAGCGACAGATCCGTGGCGTCCCAGGCCGTACCAGTGCCAATGACCGTTTCGGTCAGCTGCGTGTGGTCGATCCAGTACAACTCGGGAATGATGTCCCACTCGGTCAAATTGCCGTCGATGGTCGGCACATTTTCATCGGGGAACTGCACGGCGAGGAAAACCTCGTCGACCGGCAGGTGGGCCCAGCCGGCGCCGGCGATCATCAGAACGCCCAAAATAACTGCTAACTTCTTCATGACTGCTCCTCCTTAAGGGTTAAAAATTGACATATTACACAACGTCAAGTTACAAAGATAAGGTTTTTGTTAAAAAAAAAAAATGCGAAAATTACAACACTTTATGCCTCCTTCCCTCCCTTTCCCAGATTCTATGTTAAAATACTGTGGACACTTTTTCGATTTTGAGTGGATTTTTGTAAGGTTGAAGTTCGAAAGTGATTATTTAACAACAAGTTACAAGCCTCAATGCTTATTTGCCTAATCCATTACTTATCAATGACTTACAAAAAGTGTCCACAGTATTGATATTATCAATGTATACAACCATAACCTGCGTTGTCAAACTTTAACTTAACAAAAGAAAAACAAAGCATTGAGCGCTTTAGGTTGGCATCAGCTCAACACTGTCCGGTAATAGCGCATGAAGATGCGCTCCAGACTCTCCACCAACTGTTCCGCTTCTATCTCGCGCCCCACCATATAGCGGTTCCACTCGTTCCAGTACTGGCGATAGAGAAACGGATCGCTGCCTTCCAGGCCGTAAGAAAAGGGAAAGAACTGTTCGGTGTCGCCCAGAATCCCCTCCAACCCCTGCTGCACATCCGGCAGCGGCATACCAGGATAGGGGCTAACCATGCGCGCCTGTTCCACCATCTGCTCCTGAAACCAGCGGCTGCTAATCAGGCGCAAGAACTCGACCGCCAGTTTTGGATGTTTGGCCCGGGCTGGAATGCTCAAGGTATTGACCGTGCCAATTAATTCGCCGCGCCGGCCCTTGCCCCCCTCCACCTGCGGAAAGCGATAGGCGTAGAGTTTGAAGTCGTCTCCCATCACTTCGGTGCGGCCACTGGTAAACCAGGTGCCAACAAAAACCGTGGCGGCATGCCCCTGCCAGAACAGCAGTTCCGATTCGATGTGGTTGAGGCCGGCAAAACCTTCGACAAAATACCCCTTATCGAGCAACTCGCCAATCATGCGCGCCGCCTGCAAGAACGCGTCGTCAGTCCACGGGACACTGCGCTGCGGATCGCGAAAGGCCCGCCGCACTTTATCGGACCCGGCAATGCGCTGAGACAGGTGGTCGAACCACCAGCTGGTGTACCAGTGAATGCCGTCCTGGGTAATGGGTGTGATACCGCTGCGCTTGAGGCGCTCGCAGTTTTCCACAAACTCTTCCCAGGTTTTAGGATTGAGGCTGGCCCCGGCCTTTTCGTACAACCGCGCATTGCAGTAAATCTGCAGCGAAATGACGTTCTGCGGAATGGCGTAAAACCTGCCCTTATAGGTTATAGCATTGTAGTAGAGTGGATCGATGGTCTCCTGCCAAGTCTTACCAGGCGTATCGTAGGAGAGCCCTTGCAGAAACTCGGTCATGTCGAAAACATGGCCTTGCTCGACGTAGGAGTAGGTGAGTCCCGTCTCAGCCGTGGCAAAGCTCATGATGTCGGGCGGGTTGCCCTCCATCACCCTAATCATCAACTCCTGGTAGCCGCCGCCGCCGCCGCTGGCCGGCTCGATGCGAATCTCCGGATGTTTCTTCTCCAGCAGGTCCACCGTCCTCCACATGAGCTGGTTGATCGGCACCTGGCCGGCGCGTGACTGCAGGTTGGAGATCTCCATAATGTTCTCGTCGGGCAAGTACGCGCCGCAGCCCCAGGCCAACGCCCCGCCTCCCAAACATTTGAGAAAACTCCTGCGCTCCATGTTTTTTATTTCCGCCCCTCGACCTCACCTGCATCATACTGCGCCGCCAGCGCGGCAATATTCTCCGAAAAGTATTCCACTTCGTTTTCGTAGTGTCCGCGCAACTCTACCAACCACTGCTCAAATACCTCATTTTCCTTGCGGCTGTGCAATTTATTGCCAATCCCCCGTTCGACTTCTTCATAGGGGCGTATCTGCGGTTCGTCGTGCGTTACTATCTTGGCCACCGAATACAAACCGTCGTGTTCAAAAGGCCCGATCAGCGCGCCCACCTCGGCCTCCATAGCTGCGTCAACCAGTGGACCATAGTTAGGACCGTCAAAGCGATGCAATTGCAAACGCCCGTCGTCCGGGCGCAGGCTCCGCGTCAGCGCCAAATATTGCGCGATGTAAGTTTTTACCAGATCTCTTGCGCTGGCGGCATCGGCAATTTCTTCAATCATGACCAGCCGGTCTTCGTCTCGCCGCAGCCGTTCCCGCAACCAGCCGTTCACCTTGGGGTCGGGCCCCAACTGACCCAGCGCTTGCACCTCTGCCCCAATGGCTTGTTCGGCCGCCAGCTTTGCTTTAATTCGTTCTAACAGACCGATCAACTCCCCCGCCGCATGCAAATCCCACTCAATTTCTTTGACCACCGCCGCGGCTTCCTCGCGCGTGGGCAATTGCACTTCGATCACTTCTACAGTCCGGGCCGTGCGGTAGCGATTTTTATTTTTCGCGTAATATTGCCGCACTTCCGCCTCGCTCACCGCCACTTTCTGCGAAACTAGAACGCGGCGCATGCGGCGAATAATAATTTCCTCTTTTTTGCGTTCGAGCCAGGCGATTATTTCCGGCTCTTGCTCAATGCCCAATTCCCTGCCGCGCAGCGCCAGCAGCCGGGCCCACGCTACCTCGCGCTTGATGCCCACCACCACGCGCAGACTGTCGTCCGCCCCGACGCCCCGACGCAGAAAACTGGCGCGTTGAACCACCTCGTCCAGCGTAATGTCGCCGCTATTGTAAGTAAAAAGCACCTCGCCCGCTTCAACGGGTGAATAGCGCAGTGGCTTCTTGCCCTCGTTGCGACGCAGAATATCTAGCAAGAGACTCAATCCCTGCGCTTCGGGCCGTAGACCGTGGCGCTTTTCCAGCGTCTCAAAGTAAACCCGACGCACCGCATCGAGGCGCTCCCGTCGCAATTCCTGCAGCACTTTCTTGCCCACTTCTTCAAACGGCGCCTCGACCTCGTCGAGCACCAGAAAAATTTCGTACCCTTTGGGAATGGGAATGGGTTGGGAGCGCTCGCCTACCTCGAGACCAAATAAGATATCGCGCACCTCGCGAGTCGCATTGTTGCGGCTGTAATAATAGGATTTTTCGCCGCCGTGTTCGGCGCTGGGCGGGTCCTGCGAATACTTCTTGGCCACATCTCCAAAAGGCGTACCGGCCCGCAACTCGGCCATCACCTTTTCGAGTTCCGCTTCGGTACGCACAAAAATGTGGGCGACTTTGAGCCGCCGCCCCCAACCGCGCTCTGCATAAGCCCTGCGCACCTCTTGCTCGTCGATGCGAATATCACCTTTGATTTCGCGCTGCTCCACTTCCTCAACCAGCCGCTGCTCCAACGCCAGCGCCAGCGCATCCTCGATCTTGGTACTTTGCGCCACCCCCTTTTCATCAGCGGCGTGCAGAATTAGCAAGCGGTCGACAAGCGTCTGCAGATAATCGCGCACCTTTTCGGGCCCCGTTTGGGCGCTCCGAGTCCACTCGGGCAAGCCGGCGACAAAACGCTTGAACTCCTCGGCCAGGATGCCCCTTTCACCAACTTTGGCAAGCGGACCATCCCCCTCTTGACCTGCCGGCGTTTGTGGATTACAGGAAACAAACCCCAGACTGGTGGCTATACCAATAGCCCAAATCGATTTAATCCAATTGCCTCTCATACTTCTCATTAAGCAAAACATAGCCTACTTGCGCGACTCAACGCACTCCTTGCCCATCACCTCGCGCAGCGCGGCCGGCACCTTCACCGCGCCGTCCTTTTGCTGGTAATTGTCCATAATGGCGATGAGCATGCGCCCCATGGCGCAACCGGTGTCGTTGACCGTGTGGCAGAACTGCGGCCCACCCTTATTGCCCCTGTAGCGGATGCTCATCCGCCGCGCCTGGTAGTCGGTGGTATTGGTGTCGGTCATCACCTCCATAAACTCCTGCGACCCCGTCAACCACACTTCCATATCGCGCTGCCGGTGACTGGCCAGATACCCCGCATCCCCAGTGCACTTTTCGACGACGCGATAGGGCAATTCCAATTGCTGCAAGAGCCACTCGTTGATCTCGCCGAACTCCGCGTACATGGCCTCCGACTGTTGGGGGGTACACACCACGTTCATCTCTATCTTGTCGAATTGGTGCACCCTCTTGATGCCCTTCACGTCTTTGCCCCACGAGCCTGCCTCCGAGCGGAAGCAGGCGGTTTGCGCAAAAACGCGCACCGGCAATTCCTCTTCTTTGAGCACGGTGTCCATAAAATAACTGAAGTTGGTCGGCTCCGACGAACCCACTAAAAAAAGTTCGGCCCCCTCCTCCACATTGTCCCGGGTGATGGCGTAGACCTGGTCCCTGCCCTCCGGAAAATGCGAGGTGCCGTAGAGCGAGCGCTCGCGCACCAAAAGCGGCGGTATAATCATCTCGTAGCCGCGCCGCAACAATTCATTGCTCAACAATTGAATCAGCCCGTACTGCATGAGCGCCATATCGCCGCGAATATAGGCAAATCGCGAGCCCGACACTTTGGCCGCCTGCAGCGTATCCACCCCCAGCGGCCCGCCCAAATCGGCGTGGTGCAGCGGCTCAAATCCCGCCTCGTCGGCGTGTATTAATTCTTTGGGCATGGCCGCGGCGCAGCGTTCCCCCTTGCCCAACTGCCCGACGTCGAGATATCCCTGCCCCGGGACCCAGGCGTTTTCCTCAATATTGTCCTCTTCGCCTTCACCGTGTGGCATGTCGGGGTGTGGCCAATTGGGAAACCAGTCCAAAAT
>CAXGRO010000089.1:0-13113 GCA_964012055.1 uncultured bacterium | reverse complement strand
CCCAGGGTGTCGGCCCACCCCGCCACCCCGCCGCGCTGCAATAGACCGCGCTGCACTGGCGCCCAATCTTCCGCTTCGCTGACGTCGGCCGTCTGCCAGGCGCTGCCCTCCTGCGCCGCGCCGCTCCAGCGCCACACTTCGCTCAAACCACTGGTGTTGCTGGTCCACACCTGCTCGCCGCCACCAATTTCGACCACCAGGCCGCTGCCGTTGCCCAACCCCCTATTGTCCACCCGCACGGCGAGGTGGTTGGCCCCCGCCTGCAGGTCGATGGCGTATTCCTCCATCGAAGCCCAATCGCCGTCGACGCCGACGGCGGTGCCATTAAAAAAAACTTCGTACTCGTCCACCGCCGTCAGGCGCAAGGAGGCCTGTCCCGCGGCGGCCGCCGTAAACGTATAGCGGTAATACACCTTCTGTTCCCAGCGGTCTATGCGCCACTCCTCGGCCGCGGCCACACCCACCCACGCGGCCAGCGCCGCGACCGCCAGGCTCAGCGAAGATCGTCCAATTCTGATTTTTCTGCCGACTACACCCATATATCTGTGCCCCTAGTTGTCCTCCGGCTCGGAACCGATGAGGCTGACGCTGACCGCCTTGGTGACGGGGTTGAGCGTCAAGCGATCGTAATCGCCGAACGGGCGCCAGCGCTTGGCGCCGTTTTCCCACTCGGTTTCGGGTTCTTCCGCGGGCGGGTCGATGCCGATGCGCCGCAGGGCTTCCCGCTCGTCAAAAGGTTCCATTAGCTTGAAAGTATATGTCACATAACAAGAGTACCCGTATATCAGGTCCACGTAGACCCAGGTGCTGTCGCCGTCCGCATCGCGCCACTGCAGGGTAGTGACTTTCTCGGAGCGCTTGGTGGAGATGTCGGGTTCGCCCAGGCGCGCTTTTAAGCCCTCCGGCGTGCGGTCCAGCAATTGGTGCACGTTCAGGTCGGTCTTCTCGCCGCCGCAGGCGACGGCGGCGCAGAGCAAAAGGCAGGAAAAGACGAGCCGCATCAGGGCACCCCCACCGAAAACGAGAAAGGATAGGTCACCGTCACCGGCAGCGGCGTCAGCTGCAGCGCCGCCACGTCGATCGGCCGAAAGGTCCAGCGCCCCACCTCCTGCGCCACGCACTCCTCCACCGCCGCGCTGGCCACGCTCGACTCGACGATTTCAACCTTGGATATGGGCCCTCCCACTTCTATGATAAAGCGCACCTCCAGCTCGCCCTCGCTGGCGTCGCCCTTGTCGAAAGCTTCCGCAAAACAGCGATCGATGCGTTTTAAATTCTGCCGCACCAACGCCTGCACGGCGCTGGCGTCGCGCAGGCGGTCGCCGGGCAAATTGCCCACGACCTGGCGCGGCCCCTGCTCCGACACCATACGCTCTTCGGTGCCCTGGGCCACCGCCGCCGTCTGCAAGACGCGCTCTTCCACCTGGTGGCGGAAGTCAAAGCGCAAATCGCGCACCTCCGCCGGCGCGTCAAAGGCACCAAAGCGCAAGACAAAGTCCTCCAGGGTCAGCACCACTTCTTTGGTTTCGGAGTAGACCGGGTCGAAGACGATGAAACCGCCGTAATTCTCGCCTTTAAAAATGGGCTGGTTCTCCTCGTAGTTGTAGCTGCGCACCATACCCATGCGCAGCTCAAAGCGGTAGAATTCATTGCCGCTCTGGCCGCGGCGCGAGCGGTAGTAATTCTCAAAATTCTGGTAAGGCGAGGCCGAGGTGATGCCGTAGGAGCGCAGAAACTGTCCCTGGTCGGTCTCCACTACCGCGGCGAGCGGGTTGAGCATGACCTTGGGCAGGGTGCGGTTAAAAACCGTCACCTTAAACACGGTAAAGCGGTTGGGCGTGTAGCCCATGCGTGTGTCGACCCAATTACCGTAGGTGTAGGGGTTGGTGGAGTATTTGCCGCGTACCGACTCCTCCGGGAAGAGTTCGTTGAGTTCCGCGTCGGTCATGTGGTCCACCTCGATACGCAGGCCGGATAACTCCCAGGAGATATTGCCGTTTTCCTGGACCACGTAACTGCCCTCCTCGCCCGCGGGTGGCTCGCTCTCCACCACCGGCAAGAGCAGAGTCTCGCGCTTGACGGCCTGGGGAAAGAGGAAACAGCCAGCCGCCACCAGGCCCAGCAAAACGAGGGCCGCCGCCCGCGTCGCTCTGTGCGCTCTTAGTCTCACCGGGTCGTCTCCTTGTAGAAATCGATTTGCTGCTGCGCGATAGACCCCTGCTGGGTGAGGGCAAAAACCACCATGTTCACTCCTATCTGCAATTGCGGTTCGTTGCGGTATTCCTTTTCCCAAGCGCGCCCGTACTCCTTATTGGAGAACACCACCACCAGCCGGTCGCCCAGGAAGATGCCTTCTAGGAAGGGCACTTCGGGGTTGAAGTCGCGGCTGATCTCCAGCACGTCCTGGGTGCGCTGCGGCGGCGGGCCGTCGTCAAAATCGTAGAAACTGTGGTAGATGGGGTGGTCGTTGGACAGCACCCTGAAGCGCGCGTCGCGGCCCAGCGAAGCTTTGAGCATTTCGCGCAGCGAGGCCTCGGCCGGGGTGTATTCGGTGGCCACGGCACTGCCGCGCGACAGGCCGCCCTCGACCATCGCCTCCACCAGGGCAAAACCGCCCTTGCGCAGGTATTCGCCCAGGTTGTCGACCTCGCGCTGGGTCGGTTCAAAAGCCTGGTCGACGGCGATGTAGACAAAGGGGGCGCGGTTGATCTTGCGCGAGTCGAGGAAGAGGTGGTTGTCGACTTCGGCGCGGATCTGGGTGAATTCGTTGAGCGCCTCGACCAGTTCAAAGATGGCCCGCTGGGTGGACGGTTTAAAGTCGTTGCCCCAGGCCAGGGCCAGATAGACAAAGCCCGTGATGTTCTGCTTGTCGGTGGGGTCCTGCACCACCAGGCCCTTGTAGCGGCCGATGTCCAGGGCGTCGAGGTCGAGAAACTCCTCCTGCATGCTGATGCGCTTCTCCGGCTCCTTGGGGCTTGCGATGGCGACGCGCTGCACCTCGGGCTGCACGACTTCCAACCCCAGGTCGGCACCGCTGTCGACGCCAAAGCGAAAAGTTTTAATCTTGCCTACCAGGTCGGGCCGGCGGATCTGCGGCCGGCGGCTGACATCGGGTTTGGCCGCCCGCACCTGGCGCGTCATCTGGCGCTTGGGAATTTTGCGCTTCTCAAATTCAAACGGCTTGGTCATGCGCGGCTTGCGCACCACCAGGTGCATCACCGGCGGCTTGGGCGCTTTCTTGCGCTCCTCGCGCGTCGCCACGTAGACCAGCGGTATGGCGATGACCACGGCGGCGATGGCCAGGGCGCGATAGGTCAGACGCCGCTGGCGCTTGAGCAATTCCTCCAGGCGCAGAAAATCCGTCGGGGTAGCAAAGCGCTCGTTTGGTTTTTTCGGCTGATCCACCATAATCCGTTGCGTCTATAGCCGACTGCTCTCGATCCATTCCTTGTGCATGCGCGCAAAGCGATAGGCTTCGTCGCGCTCAGCCTCGTCCCCCGAAAAGCGGCTCATCACTTCCTCGTAGGTCGCCACCGCCTTCTTCCACTCGCCCAGGGACTCGTAACAGACACCCATATTGCTCAGGGCGCCGATCTCGCTCTCGGTGCCCTTGAAGTCGCGCGCGATCCGCTCAAAGCCCTCGATGGCGCGGCGGAACTGTTCCGCTTCCTGCTCCTCCAGAGCGCGGGCGAACACCTTTTCCACTTCGGCGTACTGCTGGTAGGCCACGGCCTCGCGCAGGTCGCCGAGCAGGGCGGGCACTTTCCGCGCCACCTCGCTATCGGGAAAGCGCTGCAACACTTCCTTGTAGGCGGTCAGGGCTTCGCCGTATTGCTCCCCGTTGTAGTAGAAATCGCCCACCGTAAACTGCGCGTTGGCGGCCAGTGGGCTGTTGGGGTAGTCGGCGGCCATGCGTTTAAAAGCTTCGATGGCCTCCACCTCGCGCTTTAAATTGAGCAGAGACCAGGCCTGGTTGTATAGGGCGTCGTCGGCCAAATCGGCCTGCGGGTATCGCTCCAGCAGGCGCTGGTACGCCGCCTGTGCCTCTTCGAACAAATCCAGGTTGTAGCGCGCCTCGGCGGCGCGGAACAGCGCGTCGGGCGCCAGTTCGCCGCCGGCGTACTCGGCGGCCAGCGTCTCGAACACTTGGGCGGCCCCTTCAAAGCGGGTCAGATTGAAGCGGGCATAGCCCAGATAATACAGCCCGTAGGGCCGGTTGGCGTGCTCGGGGGCGCGCTGCAAATATTCGCTTAGCACCCGATCCGCCCCTTCGAGGTCCTCCTGGTCGAAGAGAGCCTGCCCCAGAGCAAAGCGCATATCGTTCGAATAGTGCGACGCCGGGTAATTGGACAGAGCTTCTCTATACGTGGATATGAGCGCGTATAGCTCTTGCCGCTGGCTGTACACGTCTCCTAGCAAGAAGTAGGCCTTTTCTTTGGGGAAGTAAGGCTCGTCGCCGCGCGCTTCGGCCATATCCAGCGCCAATATGTCGAGACAGACGACTTCGACCTGATCGAAATCGCGCAGGCCGTAGTGCAACTCGGCCAGCACCAGCATGTGTTCGGCGCGCTCGGCGGCGTTGGCGGCGGCCGCCACCAGCGCCACGTAGTCGTCGATGGCTTCGCGCTCGCGCCCCATTTCGAGGTGGGCCAGGCCGATCATGCGCCGGGCCGAGGCCGCCAATTCTGGGTTGTCACTGACCAGCAACTCCTTCAGATCGGCTACTGCCGCGGCGAAGCGCTGCAGTTTGAGCAGACTGACGCCGCGGCCGTAGCGAGCGCCCTGGGCAACGGCGGCGTCGGAGGTCAACTCCACGGCGTGGCTCAAATCCTCCACCGCCTTCTCGTACTCGTCCATGTCGATCAGAGTGCGGCCCTTCATATAGAAGAAACGGGCGCGCGTCGCGTCATCGGCCGCCGCTTTGAGTCCGCGGTCCAGGGTTTGCAACGCCTCCCGGCGGGCTCCCTGAGCGGCCAGCAAATTGCCGGCTTCCAGCATCGCCTTGGGGTAGAGGTCGTCCGCCGAGTCGATCTGCTCAAAAGCCGCCACGGCGTCGGCTGGACGATCGAGATCGCGGTAGCACAGGGCCAGTTCAAAGCGCGCGGCGTGGCGCTGCGGGTCCTGGGGGTATTGCTGCAAAATGCGCTCGTAGGCGACAATGGCCGGCTGGTATTCGGCGCGCTGGAAGTGGATGCGGGCGATCTGGAACAGGGCGCTGCGCACGTAATCGCGCGCCAGATCGGCATCCACAATGGCGCCGTATATTTCCACCGCCCGCTCGACCGATTGTTCGTCCCCCATCATCTGGTACGACAGGGCGACGTTAAATTGCGTCGCCCCGGTGGTCAATTCGCTGGCGGGGTGGTCGCGTTCGATAGCCCGGTACACCGCAATGGCTTTTTGGTAGGCGGTGCGCGCCCCTTCCCCGTCGCCGGCGCCGCGCCGCTGCTGCCCCACTTCGTAGTGCGCCCGGCCGATCTTATAGCTGGCCCAGGGCGCCGCCAGGCCGGCGGCGGCGGCCACGTCGCCGTAGGCGTCCAGGTAGAGCTGGTATTCAAAAATGGCCTGCCCGTAGTCGCCACGCTCGTAGTAATAGTCCGCCAGCAGCGACTGCATGCCGGCCTGGAAGATGCGGTTCTGGCTGCCGTCGATGGCCTCGCGGTAGGTCCGCACCGCGCCTTCCTGGTCGCCGTTGCGGGTGTACATATCGGCCAGGCGGATATAGGCCTCCGACACCAACCGCTGTTCCTGGGAGAAGGCGGTGATCACTTTGTTATAGGCCGCCAGGGCGCTGGCCACATCGCCGGCGGCGGCGTGGCAATCGCCAATTTTGATCTGCGCCTTGGCCGCCAGCTCCAGGGCGGTCTCGTCCACCAAGCCGGCGATCTTCTCGCGCCGCATCTTGAGCAGGTCGCGCTCTTTCATGTTATCGATGTTCTGGCGTTCCACCACCTGCTGGTACCACAGCACGGCGTCGCCGTAGAGCTGGCGCTGGTAATGGGCCTCGCCAATCTGGAACAGCGAGCGCTCGGCGCGGTAGCCTTTGGGAAAGCGGCGCACCAGGTCTTCGAAGGCGGCAATGCTCTCCTCGTAGTGGCCGGTTTCAAAATGGGCCCAGCCGACGTTGTAGAGCACATTGACCAGAAAATTGCTGTCGGGGTATTTGTCAATGAAGACGTGCCCCTCCTCGACGGTGCGGTCGTAGGCGCCGCTCTCATAGAGCACGGTGATCAAACGGTTGCGCGCCAGGTCCTTGAGCTGCGGCGAGGTCGCCTCTGCTTCGGTGCGCTGGAAATAAGTGGCGGCCCGCTCAAAGTCGGCGGCGGCTTGCTCCTCCTGCTGGCTTTTGTCTTCGGGGTCGCGGGCGCGCCGGGCGCCGTTCCTCGCTTCCTCGGCGCGCTTGAGGTAGCTGTTGCCGGTCTGGTAGAGCGCGATCTCCTTGACCGGGGCGGCAATCTCACCCACTTCGGCGGTGATTTCTGCGGTGTAGAGCAGGGGGCTCTCGATACGGTTGATGCGCTCGTAGGTCTCGATGGCCTGCTCGTAGTCCTCAGCGGCGTAGAACTTCTGCCCCTGTTTGAAAGAAGCCTGTACCTCTTCCGGGGTCGGCACGAAGTGCGATCCAACCACCAGACCGGCCAATGCGATAACGATGAGCCAGGGAGCCATAACCAAAAAATACGCCTTAGATGTATATTGCCGCCGTATCAAGAATCAACGCGCCAAACAATACGCAATGCGCCAAGCACTTGTCAAGTTTTCAACTAATTTGGTCATTAACTGTTTGGCAAGCGCCCAACCGCGCTGTATATTACCGCCCTTACAACTTCAACCCACCCTGCCTTTACAGCCGTTCTACTAGGAGGGCTTGTTATGGAAACCCTGATGTCCGGTGGCGTACTGATGATTCCCCTATGTCTGTGCGCCATCCTCTCCCTGGCCTACATTCTCGAGCGCGCCTGGGTGCTCAGCCACATCCCCAACGAAGAGCAGGCCCAGGCCGCCCTCGAAGAAGCCGAGCGCCTGCTGGCCAACGACGGAGAGGCCGCCGCCGCGCGCCACTGCCAGGAGGGCAGGGGACCGCTCAACTTCGTCTTTGCCGCCCTGCTCAAGCGCTTTGACACCCTCATGCTCGAGCGCCGCGAATTCCGGCCTACCAACCAGCGCCTGGCACGCCTGGCCGAAGGCGCCGGCGCCGGCAACCTGTCGCAATTTCTGCTGCAGCAAAAAGAGCTGTCCGACCTCAAGGAAGAGCTAATCCTCGAAACCGACGAGGCCGGCAAGACCTACCTGAGCCGCCACCTTGTGGTGCTCAACACCATTGGCAATATCGCGCCGCTGCTGGGCCTCTTTGGCACTATCCTGGGCATGATTTCGGCCTTCGATGCCATTGCCGTGGCCGGCACCGGCGACCCCAAGGTGGTGGCCGGCGGCATCTCGCAGGCGCTGATCACCACCGCCACCGGCCTGGCCGTGGCCATTCCCACTATTGTCGCCTACCGCTACCTGGCGCGCCGCGCCGAAGCCCAGCGCGGCTTTTTGGAGGTCTACGGCCTGGCCTTTGTCAATACACTGTTGATGGCCGGCCAGGACCAGCTCGAAGGCGAGGCAGCCGGCTGATGGCCCTGGTGAATCGCCGCGTCCGCAGCGGCCTGATTCGCGACGAAGGCCCCGACCTGACGCCGATGATCGACTGCGTCTTCTTGCTGCTGATCTTTTTTATGGTCACCACCGTCTTCCTCCACACCAAGGGCCTGGACGTCGACCTGCCAGCCAAGAGCGAATCGCAGGAACAACAGGAAAAGAAGGACATCAACGTGGTGCTCGACGCCAACGGCCGCATCCAGATCGGCGGCGAAGACGTGGCCCCAACGGCGCTGGTGCCCCGCCTCAAGCGCGCCATGCAAGAGGCCAACAACAACAATATCATCATCCAGGGGCACGTCGACTGCGCCCAGGAGTACATCGTCGCAGTGGTCGACGCGGCCAAGACCGCCGAGGTGGCCGGCATCGCTTTCGCCCGCGAAGAAGGGACCGGACTGTAAATGCCTCCCGAGCGCACCGCCATCGACGAAGAACTGAGCGAGGGGGAAGACCTCAATCTGACGCCGATGATCGACTGCGTCTTCCTGCTGCTGATCTTCTTTATGGTCACCACCGTCTTCAAGCAGCCGCACACCTTGCAGGTGGAACTGCCCGAGGCGATTGAAGCCACCATCGTCGAAGACAAGAAATTGGTGGCCTCCATTACCGCCGGCGGCGAGATTGAGATCAACCGCCAGGTGGTGAGCATGGGCGAGCTACCCGCGGTGCTGGCGCGTCAAAAGCAGACGACGCGCAGTTTGACCCTGATCGTGCGCACCGACAAGAAGACGCGCCACGGTCTGGTGCTGGAATTGATGGAAGTGGCCAAGCGTCTGGAGATAGACAAAGTGGTGCTGGCTACCGAAGACTTAAAGACGGCACAGTAGAGCCTGACCCCTCAGCAGACGTTTGCGTAGAATTCTTGGCGTTTCAAAAAACAATCTTGGTGTAAATCACCTCTCCTATTCGACAAATTGGAAGGCGAAGAGTTTGAAGTTTTTGCTGTAGAACTTGAGCCGGATCGGCTGGCCGGCCAGCGCCCCCACATCGGACTTCCCCCCCCAGGTGACCACTTCGGCAAAACCGCTCTTATTTATGTTGTCGGCTTCGGCAAAGGTAAAGCCCCGAATCGGCGTGTGGTCCGCTTTTAAGATCTCCACCCTTAATTCGGGTATCCCCGGGGCCCAGCCCTGCCAGGCGGCCCGTATATTGATCTGCAGCGTGCGCCCCGTGAATGAGAACGCGCGCGTCACCACCTCGCCGTACTCGAACCGCCCGCTGTCGATGGAAACAAAGCCGTCCAGCGGCACTGTGGCCAGGCCGATCCCCGACTTGGGGCCGTCCTCGCCGCCTTCGGCCATCAGCAGATCTATCTGCTCCGCAGCGCGCCAGTTCTGGCCGCCGTAGTAGATGAAAATCTGATCGTCGTGGACAATGGGCTGCAGGGCGTAGGCGGTCACCGAATCAAAGTCGCCCTCATCGCCGGGCTGGATGAAGGGCTGGCGGAAGCGCCGGTCGTAACGTATGCCGTCGCGGCTGAAGACGAATTGCGGCAAGACGCTGGTGTGGGTGCTGCGAAAATTCCACAACATACCAATGTAGAAATTCTCGTAGGTCGTCGCCCACATGCTGTAAAATTCCAGGTCGGGCGGGTCGCCCTCGTCGGGTATGAGGATGGTTTCGGGTTCACTCCAGTCGATCATATTGGGGCTTTCGGCGCGGCCGATGAGGCGCATGCCCGGCGGGCACAGGCGGGGGCCAAAGAAGGCGTTTTTATTGATGCAATTCTCCATGTGCGCCGCGTAGACCTGGCGGATCGGGTCCCAGCCCATCATCGCCGTGGGTCCCCACATCTGATCAGGCAGGTCGATAACCGGATTGCCTTCGTACGGCGTCCACTCCAACGCGTCGCCAGAATAATACAGGTTCCACGGAAAGCGCGTTTGGGCCTTCGCCCGTTCGGCATCGGACACGTCGCGGTCTTGCTCAACGTCGACCACTTCTGTATCATCGACGCGCTCCACTCGCGCCATCGCCTTGTAGCGCCGCGCCGGGTCTTTTTCGTTGGGATCGACAAAAATACCGCCCTTGAAGCTGGGCCAGTTATCCGGCCCCAGTATATTATTGCGCGTCGACCCTTCAAACTCCACCAGTCCGAGCTCGGGTTTTTCCCAGTTAATCCCGTCTTGCGAAACGGCGTAACACCTGCGGTCATGCATCTTCTTGGGCACCGTAGGCACCAACTTCTTGGGGACGCGTTCGGTGGCTGAGAGGTGAATCGATTGATACCACATGCGAAATAGGCCCATTTCTTCGTCGTAGAAAACCGTGCCGTAGTGCAGCTCGTTGCCCTCCCAGGGCCGGTCCCGGCCGATGACCGGATTGGTCTTGCACTTTGTGGCGGGATTGAGTGTAATAGCCACATGTTTCAGACTTTCAACCAGATAATCATCTAAGAAAAGTTGTTTCTGTCCACCGATTTGAATGAGGGTTCCCGGCATTATGTACTCTATTCCTTCCTTTGATCATTTGGAGTAGACCATCCTACCACGCTATAGAGAAAATCTTCGCTTTATACATGTGAATGCGCACGGACACTTCCCTGTCCTTCAAAGAGGACAGGTCGCTGCTACCGTTCCACTGCACTGCGCGGGAAAGTTCATCCCCCGTCAAGGTCTCCGCCGCATCCAGTCCAAAGCCGTCAAACGCTTCGACCTCCTTGGGCGGGGTGTGGGGTTGCTCTACCAATTCCAATTTGAGCCAACCGTCCTTTGCCGTGCGGTAATTGATGCGCAATTCCCGCCCGGCGCATTTGCGCTGCACCAGCAGCACAAACCCCTCGTCCTCCGCCTCCAGGCCCGCCAGGCGGTCCTCCTGCCAGCACGCCCAGCGCATCTCGCCATCCTCGGGATAAGCGGCACCGCGATCCTTAAAGTCGTGCGGCCGGTTCGAGCCGACAAAGGGCAAACGCCACTCGCCGCTGTCCAGCGCCACCAAATTGGGCGAGGCGTAGACCGTGCCGTACTCGCCCCCCTCGTAGGCTAGATCGATGATGGGTTTGCGCTCGGGCCGCTGCCAATTGTAGCTGTCGCGACTCACCGCCAGCTGAATGTCCACGGTGGAATCGATGCGGTGGTAAATCGACGGAAACATCAAATAGAGCTGGCGCCCCGGATAGGGACAGTAACACGAATCGTAGAAGTCGTCGTCAAAGGGATCCTGCGGATCGGGTAGCAAGCAGAAACGCGGTTGTTCGAGCCGGCGAAAGTCATCTCCTTCACTGCGGCGCACCAGCCGCCGCCGCTCGATGTGGCCGCGCAAATAGGCTACGTATTTTTTGGTGTAGGGATCATAAGTGCACAAATTGTGCGTGTCCAACTGGGTCGCCCCCACGTCGAGAATGGGCTCGTCCAGATTGGTCCAATGAATGCCGTCGGGCGACACCGCCGCCTTGACCGCCTGGCGGATTTCTATTTGCTTGCGCCGCTCTTCGGGCGAAACGCCGCCCAGGTCCAAGGCGATGAGCAGTTCTTTGGCCTTCTTGGAATCCATATCGGGATCGAGTTTGCCTTCGCGGTAGTACTGACCGGTGGGCGTAATGGCTTTATAGCGCTCGGCGGGCGGCGCCACGGGGTCGACAAAGAGCGAGTGCAAGCAGTGGTCTTTACCGGTGGCAATAATGTTGTTTTGCGTCGACCCTTCGTATTCCACCATGCCCATCTCGGGCCGCTCCCAGCTAAAGCCGTCGTCGCTTTCGGCATAGCAGATGTAATTCTCCCCGAATACGCCCACTTTATTGGCCGAGTACCACATGCGGTAGCGGCCACCTTCGTGCAGCATGGTGATAAAGCGCACGTTGGCCTTTTGTTCCCAGGGGCGTTCTTTGTGAAACATGAGGTCGGATTTTTGCGCTTGCTCTATGGTCAGTTTTATGCCCCTGGGCGGTTCCTGGGACCAGATGCGGCCGTCGGCTTCTTCTTTGCGGTGCGAAGGCCAGATGCCGTACCAATCGATGAAGGGGGGGGGGGTGGGGTTTTGGTCGGACATTTTTTGACTCCGCTTGGTGTTGGGTTCGTTATGTTGGTGACGGCCGGTAGGGGGCTTCGCCTATGGCGCTTTGTGAGTCCCGGGCGGTCTCTCGCAGTGATGCTAGATCGGCACTAAGGTGGTAGTGGGGGACGTGCGGTTTGTAGATGGAGCGCGGGCAAGTGTTAAAGGCGGCCACCCTGCCCCGCCCTGCTCCCCCACAAAGCGCCGCCGGCGAAACCCCCTACCGGCCTACTCCAGATATCTACGCGATGAATGAAGCAGCTATGATAACCAATCTTTACCCCCCTGTCTATTCCCAGACCTTCTACCTGCACCCTAAACCTTGACGCCCACACCAACACAAAATAGTTTCTGCCCTACCTCAACACCACGCCCATCAAGTCCGCTGCAAAACAGTAAAACAGTTTATTTAAGAGGAGCACAACATGATCGACCTGAGCAAATACCGCATAATCGACCTGTCGTACGAGATGATCCCCGGCGAGATGAAAATCAACGGGCAGTACCTGCACGGCGAGCCCTTTGTCGGCCGCACCATCGAGGTACAGGAATTTATGGCCTATGGGGCGCGCATGCACTTCATCCAGAGCCAGACTCATAACGGCACCCACTGCGAGGGCGCCTATAAATACCTCGACGAAGGCCCCGACATGGCCGGCATGCCCCTGGCCTCCTACATCGGCGAAGCGGTCATCACCGACTTCACCCACAAAGGGCCCGGCGATCAGATCATCAGCGCCGACGAAATGCGCCAGGCCGGGGTGGGCGCCGACGACATCGTGCTGGTGCGCACCAACGCCGACATCGAAAACAGAGACGACATGCCCTACTTTGCCGCCGAAGTGCTCGACTTCTTCATCGACACCGGCATCAAATTGCTGGCCTCCGGCGGCAATCTCTTCTACGGCCCGGTGGACGTGCCCAACGCCCACATCGACGCCGAGCGCAAACTCTTGGAAAAAGGCATCCCCATGGTCGACGCCCTCAAGGGCCTCGATCAGATCCAAAAAGAGCGCGTCTTCTTTATCGCCCTGCCGCTCAAAATGCAACGCGTCACCGCCGCCTGGACCCGCGCTATCGCCCTCGAAGAAATCGACTGATATGGCACACACCTGGACTACCGCTGGGTTCGAGGGGTTCAGCGCCGGCACCTGCGGCCACGCCGGCCAGAACCTCTACGTCTCCCGCGCCGGTATTTTGCAGCGCATTCACCAGTATGACTTCGACCAGAAGGGGTATCTCGACCTGGTAATCTGCAACAGCCAGGGCAGCCTGGAAATGCCCCCGGCCGGCGTCTACCACAATGCCCTGGGAAAAGTCGAACACCTCGAACTACCGGCCGACGGCGCCCGCTCCGGCGCCGTCCTCGACCTCAACGGCGACGGCTGCGACGACCTAGTGCTGGGCAACCGCTACAACGGCACCGGCCACTACATGAACGCCACCATATACTACGGCGGCCCCGACGGCTGGGGCGAG